>NZ_CP061178.1:300000-441338 GCF_017355405.1 Roseomonas haemaphysalidis | reverse complement strand
GGAAATCAAGCCGGAATGGCCGAGTTGGATGCATCCAACTCGGCGCTCAACTGCCGGCGATCACGCCCTTGCGGATCAGAAAGTCGCCATAGGGGCGGGCGTCGCCCACCTGCACTACCGCGAAGCCGGCACGAGCCGCATCGTAGAACGCGAAGCGCTCGATGCCCACCAGGGAGCGGGGCTGGCCAAGCGCGTGGTTCACGGCGTCCTGCACCTCCTGCTGCACGGGGGGAACCTGATCGGGGTGGTCCACCATCTCCATGCGTCGCACCGGGTCGGGCACGAACGTATCGACCGGCAGCACGGACAGGATGGCGCGCGCCACGGCCCCCATGCGCAGGCCCGGCAAGCGCACCAGGCGCCGGCTGGCGGTCACGTGGGCGATCGCCTCCGCCGGGAAATTGGCGTCCACCAGCGCCAGGTCGTCGCCATGCCCCATGGCGGCCAGGACCCACAAAAGGTCTGGCGTCAGCAGGGGGTCCATATGCTTCAACATCCCGCAAGCCTCCTTCCCCGACGTTCCAGATAGATCCGCGCTGCCGCGCCGCCCAGGATGGCCTTGCGCTCCGCGGCGCGGAGTGGTTGCAGCAGCGTTTCCGTCACTGCCACCCAACGGTCGTAATCCGCCGCCAGGTTCAGCACCGGCCAGTCACTGCCCCACAGCAGGCGTTCCGCACCGAAAATCCGCAACAACTGCGTGAAGACCGGTGCCACGACCGCGACATCCGCCCCCGGCGCAGCCTCGGTCAACAGCCCTGACAGCTTGCAACACACCAAGGGGCGTGCGGCCAGGGCCGCCATGTCCGCCGCCCAGCGCTCATTCCAGGCGGCGCGCAGGTCGGGCTTGCCGGCGTGGTCGATGACGATGCGCAGCTCCGGGCAGCGGTCGGCCAAAACGAGGATCCGCGACAGGTGCTGTGGCCGCACCAGCGCATCGAACACCAGCCCATGCCGCGCCATGGCCTGCAATGCGGGCGGCAGTGCGTCCCCCAGCACCCAGTCGGGGTCGTCTAGGTCGTGTAGCATCGGCCGCAATCCGACCAGCAGAGGGTCGGCCGCCAGGGCGGCGACCTGCGCCACGGCATCCGGTGCCGCAAGCGGTGCCCAGCCGACCACGCCCGCCACGCTCGGCGTGGCAGCCGCGAGGTCGAGCAGGAAGCGCGTTTCCGCCACGGTGGGCGCCGCCTGCACCAGAATGGTGGCATCGATCCGGTGACGCAGCAGCAGGGGCTGCAGGTCGGCCGGACCGAAATCCCGGTGGATCGGCGCCAGGGCGGGGGAAAGCCAACCGTAGTCGCCGCGGGCGGTGCGCCAGTAATGCTGGTGCGCGTCGATCCGGGCGGTCATGCCGGAACCGGTGCGTCGGCGTCCAGAAGCCGCTCGTCCTTCAAAGCCTGCCAAAGCGCGGCCGGCACCGGCTCTGCTGCCGCAGCGGCGTTGGCCGCGACCTCCTGCGGTGTCACGGCGCCAAGCACGACCGAGGAAACCGAGGGATGCCCGAGGGGGAATTGCAGTGCCGCGCGCGCGAGTGGCACGTCGTGTGCCCGGCATACCGCCTCGATCCGGCGCACCCGCTGCAGCACTGCCGGCGGGGCAGGGGCGTAGTTGTAGTGCGCGCCCTCCACCGCGCCGGTCGCCAGGATGCCGGAGTTGAACACGCCGCCCATCAGGATGCCCATGCCCTTGCGTCGCGCGACCGGCAGGAAGCGCTCCAGCGCCGGCTGTTCCAGGAGCGAGTAGCGGCCGGCCAGGAGCATGGTGTCGAAGTCGCCGGCCTCGGCGAAGCGCGTGGCGATGTCCGCCTCGTTGACGCCGATGCCGATGCCTTTCACCACCCCCTCGGCCCGCAGGCGTTCCAGGGCCGGGTAGGCACCTTCCATGGCTTCGCGGATGCGTCCCTCGATGGCGTCGGGGCCATGCGTCCAGACATCGATATCGTGGATCAGCAGCAGGTCGATGCGGTCGGTGCCGAGCCGCAGGAGCGACTGCTCGAAGGCGCGCATGGTGCCATCGAAGGAATAGTCGAAGGCCGCCGCGTGCGGCAGTCCGCCCGCGAAGCCAGGGGAGATGACGCCGGCCGGCGGCGGCGCCGGGGCGCGGCGCGGGTCCATCACCCGCCCGACCTTGGTGGACAGCACGACCCGGTCCCGTCCGAAGCGGCGCAACGCGGTGCCGACGCGGTGCTCCGCCAGGCCGTTGCCGTAGTGTGGCGAGGTATCGAACAATGTGATGCCGGCGGCGGCCGCCGCCTCCACCGTGGCGATGGCCGTGCTGTCGTCGAGCTTGGCGTAAAGGTCGCCCAGGGGTGCGGCGCCGAAGCCGATCGTCGAAACGCTCAGGCCTGTGCGGCCCAGGCTGCGCTGGGATATCACGACGTTGTTCCTCCCCGGCCGCTCGTGTGGTGGCGGCCTCGGCGCCGAGGCTACCACGCACCGGCGGGGGAGGGGAGGCGGATCAGTCCACCGCGGTTTCCACCGAGCCCAGGCCAGGGAACTCGGCCAGAACGCGGGTGCCGGGCTCGATCATAAGCAGGCCGGTGCAGCTGCCGGTGGTGATCACCATGCCGGCGGACAGGCCGCCATAGGCGCGCGCGCCCGTGTCGGCCAGCCATTGCAGCAGGCGCACCGGGTCGCCGGCGGTGTTGCCGCCGACCTGCTCCAGGACCGTCTTGCCGTCGAAGGACAGGCGCACCGGTTGGTTCACCGGGTCGATGCCGCGCCAGTCCGCCAGCGCGGGGCCGATCACCAGGGCGCCGTGATTCACCTGGTCGGCCGTGTGGCTCAGCGGGTCGGTGCTCTTCAGGCGCTTGAAGCGGGTGTCCACCAGCTCGATCACCGGGTGCAGGCTTTCCACCGCGTCCAGCACCTCCTCGCGCGTGTAGGGCGCGTCGCGCGGCGGCAGGTCGCGACCCAGCAGGTACGCGATCTCGGCTTCCACGCCGATGACGTTGAAGCGGCTGGCGGGCAGGGGGCCGGGCGTCATCTGCAGATCGGCGGCGTTCAGCGGCGCGCCGCCCGGCGTCGCCTGCGGGTTGGCGGCGCCGACTTTCCAGCCGCCCACCGGGCCACGCGCCTCGGCGACGAGGCGCTGGATGGCCGCGGCTTCCTCCAGCGTTTGCGGGCGGGCGCCCTCGGGCAGGGCATCCAGCCAGACGCCGCTTTTGCGGGCCTGCAACAGGGCTTCGGCGGCGGCGGCAATATCGGTTGGCATAGAGGACTCCTTCCCTTTGTTGCTTTGTGCCGCGCCGTGCGGCCGGCAGCCAGCCCCGCTGGCTCAGATAGCGAAGTTGAGGGCTTCTGGGGTGGGGCGGCGGAGGCCCTTGGCGGCGGCCTGCTGCAGCAGCTGCGCGACCGTGGTCTCGCCCAGCCGGTCCAGCAGCAGCGCTTCCAGCGCGTCCCACAGCGGCGCCACCACCGCGGCATTCAGCGCCCCGCCCGCCGGTGCTCCGCCTGCCGGTGCTTCGCCTGCCGGTGCTTCGCCCGCCGCGCGGCCCGCGCCGGGCCCCGCCGCGTCGCCGTCCTCCTCGCTGGCCCCGCTCACCGCCCCCACCACCTCCGACAGCCGCATGTCCCGCGCCGCGCGCCCCAGCCGGTAGCCCCCCTTCGGGCCCCGCGTGCTGCCCAGCAGCCCCGCCCGGCTCAGCGCCTGCAGCACCGGCTCGATCCCCCGCCGCGCTTCCCCCAGCCGCTCCGCAATGTCGCCCGCCGGCACCGTGCCCCCGCGCCCCGCGTGAAACGCCACGTCCAGCACAATCGACACCGCCACCATCGCCCGGTCCCGCCGCAACAACATTTTTCCGCCCTTTCCCGCGATCCACGCCTGCATCACGTGGTATAGCGCCCCATGCCCCACGGTCACATGCCCCCGCCGCGGCCCGCCGCACCCCGCCTCTACAACAGCATCCTCGACACCGTCGGCCACACCCCCCTGGTCCGCCTGCCCCGCCTCGAGGCCGAGCGGGGCCTGACCGCCCGCCTCGCCCTCAAGCTCGAGTTCTTCAACCCGCTGGCCTCGCTGAAAGACCGCATCGGCCGCGCCATGATCGACGACGCCGAGGCCAGCGGCGCCCTCCGCCCCGATGCCAGCCCGCCGCAGACCATCGTCGAGCCCACCTCCGGCAACACCGGCATCGCCCTCGCCTTCGCCGCCGCCGCCAAAGGCTACCGCCTGGTCGTCACCATGCCCGACGGCGCCTCCGCCGAGCGCCGCAAGATGCTCCGCCTGCTCGGCGCCGAGGTGGTGCTGACCCCGGCCAGCCAGGGCATGGCCGGCGCCATCAGCCGCGCCGAGGCCATCGCCCAGCAAACCCCCGGCGCCTGGATGCCCCGCCAGTTCGACAACCCCGCCAACCCCGCCATCCACCAGCACACCACCGCCGCGGAAATCTGGGACGACACCGCCGGCACCGTGGACGTCGTGGTCGCCGGCCTCGGCACCGGCGGCACGCTGACCGGCATCGGCCGCGCCCTCAAGCCCCGCAAGCCCGGCCTGCTGCTGGTCGGCGTGGAGCCGGCCGAATCCGCCGTGCTGTCCGGCGACGACCCCGGCCCGCACGAGATCCAGGGCATCGGCGCCGGCTTCAAGCCCGCCGTGCTCGACCTCGAGCAGGTGGACACCCTCAAGCGCGTCACCGAGCGCGACGCCTTTGCCGCCGCCCGCCTGTGCGCCCGCAGCGAAGGCATCCCCATCGGCATCTCCTCCGGCGCCGTGCTCCACGCCATGCTCGACCTCGCCGCCCATCCCCAGCACCACAACCACCTCATCGTCGGCATCGCCGCCTCCTTCGCCGAACGCTACCTCTCCACCGATCTCTTCCACGGATTGTGAGCGGCTGACGCAGGGATGATGTGACGGCCCGCAAACCCCATGTGAGGCTCAGCCAATCCAGGGAGACGCCCGATGATCCAGCGCATGGCCATGGCCCTGCTCGCCGCCGCCGCCACGGCGGTGCCCGCCATGGCGCAACCCGCGCCCGCGCGCCCCACGCTGCTGCCGACCCGCGACGTCGCCATCACCTATCGCCTGGAAGGCAGCGACAAGGTGCGCGGCGACATCGATGCCAGCTGGTCGGCCAGCCAGCGGCTGCTGCGGGTGGACAATGACTCCGCCCCCGGCTGGGTGCTGGTGGAGGAACGCTCGCGCCGTGCCTCCATGGTCATGCGGCAGGGGCTGGTGATGCGCCTGCCGGACTCGCCGGAGATCGCCATGCTGATGGACGACCCGTCGTCCCAGGGGCAGGTGACGCGCCTTGGTCCGCGCACCGTGGCGGGGCTGCGCTGCACCGATTGGCGGCTGGACCGCAGGGACGGCAAGGGCGGCACTGCCTGCCTGACCCCGGACGGCGTGCTGCTGCGCTTGCAGCAGACCGGGCGGCGGGAAGTGCTGCTGGCCACGCGCGTCGCCTATGGCGCGCAGGACCCGGCGCGGTTCCGCCTGCCGAGTGGCGCGCCGCAGATCACGCTGCCGCAGGGGCTGCGAGGCCTGCGGCTGCCGGGGGGCTGAGGCCCCCGCGTTCTTTGCGGTCGGCAGGCTGAGCGTGCCCAGCTGCAACCCGTCGCGAGCAGGCGCGGCAACAGGCGGGCAGGGGTGAACCGACGCGGCGTTGGAAGCATCGTTTCCTCGGCAGCGACGATCTTTTATGCCGGAATGGTCGCACCCGGCGCGGAACCGCGTCAGTCGCCGCGTCCGGGCTCCAGGAACAGCGGCCGCGCGGCCGGGTCCCAGGCGATGCCGGCCGCGCGGAGCGAGGGTGCCAGCGCCGCGGCCGGCAGCCGCATGTAGCGTTCCAGCAATTGCAGGTAGAGGCCCATGAAGCGCGGCCCGTGCCCGTCGCTGTGCCCTTCCGCCGTGCTGCTCAGGGCATGCGCCAGCTCGTGCAGCAGCAGCCAGTCTGGCCATTCCGGCGGCAACCGCAGCCGCAGCCGGTTGGCATCGGCCTGCAGGCGGCGGGACTGGCGGGGCAGGGGCTCCACGGCGGGCGGGTGGCGCAGCCCTAGGTCGCGCCAGATGGCATCCACCATGGGTTGGGCCCGGCCGAAGGGCTGCGTGCCGCCGCCGCGCGGGGCCACCTCGGCATCCTCCCAGGCATACACGCGGGCGCGCTGCCGGTCGGCGGGGCGGCGCATCAGCCCAGCAGCCCGCCGCCCCCGCCGCCGTCGCGCAACGGGCGATTGAGGTTGACGCGGCTGCCGGCGGCCTCGCCGTGGCGGAAGGCGGCATCCTGGCGCAGCGGGCGCCGCCCGCCGGACACCAGCCGCGTGCCGGTTTCGCGAAAGGCGTCGTCCACCACGCGGTGCTTGACCAGCATCAACGCGCCGCCCTGCTGGCGCTGCTCGCCCACCTCGGCCTCGCGCGCCGCGTGCAGGGCCTCCAGCCGTTCGGCCAGGCGCATCGCCATGCCCTGCTGGAAGCTGATGGAGCCGCGGCGCAGCGGCGTGCCGCGCAATGCCGGGTGCGCCGCGCGAAACGCCACCAGCTCAGCCGCCATGGCGCGGCCGATGACCTCGTAAAGCCAGGCGGCCAGGGCGGTGTCCGTTTCAAAGCCGAAGAAGACGTAGCGCGCGGTGCCGCCGTCCCGCGCCAGCCACACCTTACAGTCGCAGAAGCGCGCGATGGCCGGCACGCAGCCGTCGATCGGGCGGCGCTGCCGGCCGGACAAGGGCACCTCCACCTGGGTGCAGCGCGCTTGCCGCAGGTCGATCTCCTGCATGCTGAGCGCGTAGCGCTCCAGCAGGCGGCCGACCATCTCAGCGGCCGCCATCGCCTCTGCCTCCGTACAGCCGTTGGATACGGTGCGTTCGGCCAGCGCGCGGATGCGCGCCTTCACGCGGTCGATCTCAGGGTCCTGGATGGTCGCCATCGCCGGGCGCGATCAAAGGCCCAGCCGCTCCAGCGCCCGCCGCAACTCGGCATTGGCGTAGGGCTTGGGCAGGAAGTCGATGCCGCCGTGGCGGTCGAAGCGCTGGCGCAGCTCCTCCGTGTCGGCGCCGCTGGCGATCAGCACCGGCACCTCCGGCCGCTGGGCGCGGATCTCCTGCACCATGTCGCGGCCGGCGGCGCCGGGGATATGCACATCCAGCAGCACGGCCCGGAGCGTGCCCTCGGCCGGGTCGATGCAGCTCATCAAGGCCGCGGCCGTTGCGGCCTCGACCGCCCGGAAGCCCATGTCCTCCAGCATCGCGACCGTGACCATGCGCACGATCGGCTCATCCTCGACCACCAGAATGGTCGGACGACTGGTATCGGCGAGGTCGTCAGCAGGCATGGCAATCTTTCCAACAGATAGCAGCGGTTGGTCCACCGCCAGCCCCATATGGGCAAGCCAAGCCGTTGCCAAGAGCCAAGGCCGGGGCAGGACACGCAAACGTGTGGTTCCTGCCGTAGGAACCTTTCATCGGCCACGGGGTTGCATGCCGATGGCGCTTCGGGTGCCCCGGCCCGTGAAAACATCGCCCCGGGCGCTGGACCGCACCCTGCCGCGCGGGCATTGAAAGGCTCCGCCATTCCAGGAGACAGCATGACCCCCACGGATATCGACCGCGTCCAGACCTACCTGCGCCGTTTGCTCGGCGCCGAGCGGCTCCGCATCGTGCCGCCGGCCCGCCAGGGCCTGTCGGTCGAGGTCGCCGTGGAGGACGAGGTGATCGGCACCGTGCACAAGGATGTCGACGAGGGTGAGACATCCTATTCCGTGCACCTCACCATCCTGGAAGAAGACCTGCCGCCGGTGCCGCGCAGCGCGCCCAAGCGCCCGGCGCGCTGACACCCGGGCGGGGGCCCGCCGCCCCCGCCCTCAGGCCTTCGCCACGCCCATGAAGGCCAGGGAGTCGTCCAGCGTCGGCGCCAGAAAGCGCACCGGTCCGGCCAGGGCGCCCGCGATGGTCGCGTGCCCCACGCCGGGATAGATCCGCTCCTCCACCCGCCCGCCCCGTTCCCGGATGCGCACCGCCAGGTTGCGGGTGTTGCGCGGCCCGACGGTGCTGTCCGCGTCGCCCTGCAGCAGCAGCATCGGCGGGGCCTGGCCATCTACGAAGTTGATCGGCTGGGTGCGGGCCAGCTGCTCCTCGGGGCCTAAGATCTGCTGGAGCTCAGCATCCCGCAGCGGCAGGAAGTCGTAGGGGCCGGCGATGCCGATCACCCCCGCGAGGTCGCGTTGCGGCCGCATCCCCACCGGGTCCAGCCATCGCGGGTCCAGACCCAGCATGACGGCGTTGTAGGCACCGGCCGAATGTCCCATCAGGAACAGCCGCCCCGGGTCGGCGTGCAGCGCGGTGCGCTGGTCAAACGCCCAGCGCGTCGCCTTCGCGCAATCCTCCAGGAAGTCGGGAAAGCGCACCTCCGGAAACAGGCGATAATCCGGGATCACCACGATGCAGCCGCGTTCCGCCAGGCTGGCGCCGACAAAGCGGTACATCGCCCGGTCGCCCGAGGACCAGTTGCCACCATAGAAGAACACCACCACCGGGGGCGAGGCCACGTCCGGCCGCGGCTGGTACAGGTCCAGCTTCTGCCGGGGCAGGGGGCCGTAGGCGATCGCCTCGCCCGCCAGCCGTTCCGGTGCCAGACCGTTCAGCACCCGCACCGGCGAGCAGGCGGCGGCCAGCAGCAGCCCCGCCGCGCCCAGGACCCGCCGGCCGCCGGACCAGCCGGCAGGGGCATCGGGCCGCCGGGCGGGGCGGGGGGGCGTCGTTGCTTCGGACATGGGAAGGGCGGCCTGCGGGCGGTTGCCGGCTGTGAATGGCCCAGCCTGCCAGCAGTTGCGCGGAACGACCGCGGAAGGGAGCAGATCCCCCCTTGGCCGCACCGCCCCGCGCCAGGCGCTCCGGCGCCCGCCGCCGCAAGCCGGGTTCGCGGCGGCTTTGGAATAGAAGGGTCGTTTCAGCGGGCGCTGTGCACGCCGGTCGCGACCGTTTCCTCGTCCAGGCGCGGCGTGTAGGTCAACCCGCGGCGCGTGGCCCAGACGCTCTTCTGGGTATGCAGCGGGATCACGGCGACGTCGTCCATCGCGATCTTCATGGCCTGCTGCATCAGCTTTTCGCGCGCCGCGTCATCCAGCGTGCGCATCGCCTCCTCGGTCACCTTGTCCATGGCCGGATTGGAATAGCGCCCGTAGTTGGACAGGCCGAGGCTGCTGCCTTCCCCGCGCGAGCCCATCACGGCGCGCAGCGAGGTGGACGGCTCGCCCGTGCTGTTGCTCCAGCCCAGCAGGTAGGCCGAGGCCTCGAAACGGTTCAGCCGGCCGATCAGCGTGGCCAGTGGCGCCGCCTCCACCTGCGTCTTGACGCCGACGCGCGCCCACATCTGCGCCACCACCTGCTGGATCTGGCTGTCGTTGATGTAGCGGTCGTTGGGGCCGCGCAGCGTGACGCTGAAGCCGTTGGGGTAGCCGGCCTCGGCCAGCAGCTTGCGGGCGCGGTCGGGGTCGAAGCGCGGCACGGGAATGGCCGGGTTGTAGCCGAAGGAATTGGCCGGCATGAACTGCCCGGCGGCCACCGCCACGTCCTCCATCACCCGCTGCACGATGGCCGGGCGGTTGATGGCGATGCTCAGCGCCTCGCGCACGCGGCGGTCGCGCAGCGGGTTGCTGTCCAGTGCCTCGCCGTTCGGCCCGCGCACGTCGGGCGTGGTGGTGCGCTCGGTGTCGAGGCCCAGGAAGATCAGCCGCAGGCTGGTGCCTTCCGAGATGCTGACGCGGTCGTTGTTGCGGATGCGCGCGACGTCGGCGGTGGGCACGTTGTCGATCACCGCGACATCGCCCGACAGCAGCGCCGCGACCCGCGCGCCGGAATTGGTGATGATGCGGTAGTTCACCCGCTCCCACTCGGGCTTGTTGCCCCAGTAGCTGTCGTTGCGCGCCATCTCGACCCGGTTGTTGGGGTCGTAGGACACGAAGCGGAACGGCCCGGTGCCGATCGCGGCCTTGCCGGAGTTGAAGTCAGACGACGGCACGTTCTCGCCGATCGCGCGGGGCACGATGAAGATCTGCGCCAGGTCGTTGGCCAGCAGGGGGTAGGGCGTCGCCGTCTTGAAGCGGATGGTCAGCGGGTCCACCACCTCCACGCCCGTGATGGCGCGCGAATACACGGCAAAGGAGCTGGGGCTTTGCACCGTCGGCACGCGCTTGAGCGAGAAGGCCACGTCCTCGGCCGTCAGCGGGTCGCCGTTGTGGAAGGTCACGCCGGCGCGCAGCTTGAATTCCCAGGTCAGGTCGTCCACCAGCCGCCAGGATTCGGCCAGCGACGGCTGCACGCGCACGTTCTCGTCGCGCCGCGTCAGCGCCTCGAACATGTGGCGCGACACCTGGATGCTCGGCGTCAGCGTGTAGTAGTGCGGGTCGATCGAGGCGGGCGGGGCGCTCACCGCCATGGACAGGGGCTGCGCCACGGCGGGCAGCGCCGCGAGCGGAAACAGCAGGGCGCAGCCCAGCAGGGCGGCGCGGCGGCAGAACGGGATCGGGCTCATCGGTCTTCCAGGCTCAGTTCCTGCTGCACGAGGCTCGCCCAATAGGCGGCGCCCAGGCCCAGGATGTCGTCGTTGAAGTCGTATTTCGGCGTGTGCACGTTGTGGAAGCTGCCATCGGCGTTGACGCCATTGCCGATGCGCATGAACACCCCGGGCCGCTGCTGCAGCATGAAGGCGAAGTCCTCGCCCCCCGTGCTCATGGGAAACTCGCCGAGGTTCTCGGGGCCCACCAGCGCCAACGCGGCGGCATTGGCCACGGGCACCTTTTCCGGCGTATTCACGGTGGGCGGGCACAGCGCCTCGTAGCTCAGCTCTGCCTCGCAGCCATGCGCCGCCGCCAGCGTCCGCGCCAGCTCGCCCAGGCGCTGGCGGATCACCACCTGCGCCTCGGGCCGGAAATAGCGCGCCGTGCCGCGCACCACGATGCGCGACGGCATGACGTTGGGCGAGCCGAAGGTGCCGCCCGACACATGGCCGACCGACAGCGCCGCCGCCTCGGTGGGCTTCAGGTTACGCGGCAGGATGGTTTGCACGCCCAGCAGGAAGTGGCCCAGCACCACGGTGGTGTCGGTCGCCAGATGCGGCGCGGCGCCGCCATGGCCGCCGGTGCCGGTGAAGGTGACACCCCAGAAGTCGGCGCCGGCCAGGATCGGCCCCGGGCGCGTGGCGAAGTGGCCGACCGGCATGCCCGGGGTGTTGTGCATGCCGTAGACGGCGTCCACCGGGAAGCGCTCGAACAACCCGTCCTTGAGCATCGCCGCGGCGCCCGTGCCGGCTTCCTCGGCCGGCTGGAAGATGAAGTGCACGGTGCCGGCGAAGTCCGGGTTGCCCGCTAGGTAGCGGGCCGCGCCGAGCAGCATGGTGGTGTGCCCGTCATGGCCGCAGGCGTGCATCTTGCCTTCCACTCTGGAGGCATGCGCGAAGTCGTTCTCCTCCTGAATGAACAGCGCGTCCATGTCCGCCCGCAGGCCGATCGCCCGCTGGCCGGGGCGGCGGCCTTGCAGCGTGGCGACCACGCCGGTCTGCCCAATGCCTTCTTCCACCGCCAGCCCCCATTCCCGGAGCTTGCTGGCGACGATGCCGGCGGTGCGGACCTCCTCGAAGCGGGTTTCCGGATGGGCGTGGATGTCGCGGCGGATCGCCACCAGCTCCGGCTCGAATTGCCGGATCGTGTCGAGGATCGCTTGCCGGGACATGCTGGGTCGCTCCATGGCGGGGTCGGGAAAGGCTGCAGAGTGAGGGCCTACCGGGGTTCGGTCAATCTCAGGCGGGAATCAACGGGTCGCGTGAGCTTGGCCGTCTGGAATGGAGAGGTCGTTTTTGCTGCTGCCTCGACGACCATTTTCCGCCGCGAGTCGCGGCGTGGTGGGAATGGAAGGGTCGCTATGCGGTGATACCGGCGTCATATGGACGCCGCAGGCCAACCGGGGCCGCCTCGGCCGGCCAAACCATCCACAGGCACGGTCAGTCAGTGTCTGATTCTCAGTCTATTTAGAAAGTCTATTTCGAAAAAGTTCGTTTGTTTTCCGAAGGCTGTTCCGTCGAAACGACCCGTTGCCTCCGGAATCCGACCCGGCTGTTCCCGTTGGCGACCCCGCCATTCCCAAAAGCGACCCCTCCCTTCAATCATCCACCAGGCTGTCCACAGCGACCGGCTGCCGGGCCAAGCCAAGAGGCGCAAAACGACCCGTTGATTCCCCACAGGTGCAATTTGGCGCCCGGCAATGCTAGCCTGCCGGGGCCTGCGGGAATCAAAGGGTCGGAAATCGTGTCGACAAGCAGCAGCGGCCAGGACCTGACGGAAGCTGAGCGCAAGCGCCTGGAGCGCTTTGAACGCGCCAAGGCGAACCGCCGTGGCCGCAAGGCGCCCACCGTCATGCCATCCCGCCTGGCACGCACCTCGGCCTTCGCGCCGCGCAAGAAAGGGCTGATCACCGACAGCGGCTTCCAGCGCCTGTACGTGGTGCGGCCACATACGGTGGTGGAGGTGCGTGGCCGCGAACTGGGCTCGCAGCACCGCGACGCGCTATACGCGCTGTTCCGCATGCGCGCCAAGCGCACCGAGATGGCGCCGCAGAACGGCGCGCAGCCGCTGCCCTACTATCACACCGAGACCACCTGGCGCGCGTTGCTTTCGGCCACCGGGCGCACCGCCCATGTCAACAACCTCGGCACCATGCTGCGGGTGTTCGAGGAGCTGCGCTCGGTGTCCTTCCGCTTCTACCAGGGCGATTTCGCGCAATACGAGGCCGCGACGCAGTCGGGCCGCCTTGCCGCCGCCGGCTATTCCGACAACCTGCTGGGCCGCATCGAGTGGGATGGCATCACCCTCGATTCCCGCGTCAAGGTCGCCTACGGCGAATGGGTGCGGGACATGTTCGAAAGCCGCACGCTGGCCAGCATCGACGGTGAAACCTATTTCAAGCTGCGGTCCGACTACGCCAAGGCCTTCTGGCCGTTCATCGATTCCCAGCCCGACTACACCTGGGTGGCCGTCGAGATGCTGTCCGAGCTAGCGGGGCGCGACTACAAGGCCGAGACCACCCGGCAACGCCTGAAGTTCCGCGAGGAGTGCCGCCAGGCCTTTGACGACATGATCAACGCCGGCGGCCTGGCGTCCTGGACCTGCGAGGAAGTCGGCAGCGGCCGGGCGAAGTCCTACCGCTACCGCTACGTGCACGCCTTGCCCAAGCAGGGCTCGCTGGACCTGGCAGCCGGAATCAACGGGTCGTAAGCGGCGGAATAGAAGGGTCGGAACGCCTGGCCATACGATCGGGTTTCACTGCAAGCCGCATCTGTCCTGATGCCCCGGCTTCCCCCCAAATGCACCGACGCGGTCTGGGCCCCGACCCCTCAACCTCGCGATCAGTCAGAAAAAAGATGGGGGCTTGGGGGAATTCCTTCCCCCAACCTTTCCCGGCCCCTCAGTCGCTGACCTTCACCAGCAGCTTGCCGAAGTTCTTGCCTTCCAGCAGCCCCGCGAAGGCCTCCGGCGCCCGGTCCAGCCCGTCCACCACGTCCTCGCGATAGCGAACCTTTCCTTCCGACACCCATTGCCCCATCTCGCGCAGGAAGTCGGGCTTCCTGGCCGCGAATTCCGTCTGAATGAAGCCACGGATGGTGAGGCTCCGCGACAGCACCTGCCGCATCAGCGCCGGCAGGCGGTCCGGGCTTTCCGAGGCAGCGCCGTTGTACTGCGATACCAGCCCGCAGACCGGCACGCGGGCGAACTTGTTCAGCAGGGGGAAGACCGCGTCCCACACCGCGCCGCCGACGTTCTCGAAGTAGACATCGATGCCCTCGGGGCAGGCGGCGGCGAGCTGGGCCGCGAAGTCCGGCGCCCGGTGGTCGATCGCGGCATCGAAGCCGAATTCCTCGCGCAGGGCGCGGCACTTGTCCGGCCCCCCGGCGATGCCGACGGCGCGCGCGCCGCGCAGCTTGGCGATCTGCCCGACCGCCGAGCCCACCGGGCCGGTGGCCGCGGCGACCACCACGGTTTCGCCCGCCTTGGGCTGGCCCAGCAGCAGCAGCCCGGCCCAGGCGGTGAAGCCCGGCATGCCCAGCACGCCAAGCGCCGTGCTGACCGGCGCGATGCCGATGTCCAGCTTGCGCAGGCTGTCGCCCGGGGCGGTGGCATGGGTTTGCCAGCCGGCATGCGACAGCACCACGTCGCCCGCCCGCAGGCCGGGGTGGCGCGATTCCAGCACGCGGCTGACGGTGCCGCCTTCCATCACGGCACCGATCGCGACCGGCTCGGCATAGGATTTGGCGTCGCTCATGCGGCCGCGCATGTAGGGGTCGAGCGACAGGAACAGGGTTTGCAGCAGCACCTCGCCCTCGGCCGGCGCGGCGACGGGGTGCTCCTCGAAGCGGAAGTGTCTGGCCTCGGGCCGGCCGTCCGGGCGGGCGGCGAGGCGGATCTGGCGGCTGGTCTGCGTCATGCTGTGCTCCATCGGTTGGTGCACCAGATGGGGGCGCCGGGCCCCCGATGGAACTGCCGCATGGATACATCCAACCGCCGCCGCCGGCGCTCAGCCCGGCAGCAGCTCCTGCACGCTGTCGAAGCCCTCGAACTGCGGCGGGCCCAGGTAAAGCGCGCGGTTGCCGCCGGCGCCGCGGTGCGCGGCGCGAAACGCCTCGGACTCCGTCCAGGCCTCGAAGTCGGCGCGCGAGCGCCAGACGGTGTGGGACGCGTACAACATGTGGTCCTCGGCCGCCGCGCCGCGCAGCAGGTGGAAGGACACGAAGCCCGGCACCTCCCGCAGGTGAGAATCGCGGCTGGCCCAGACCTCCTCGAACGCCGCCTCGGCGCCGGGCACGATGCGGAAGCGGTTCATGGCGATAAATGGCACGGACATCTCCATTTGAACTTGCGACTAATTCGCAATGTGCTAGGCCTAAGGACATGGCCCTTCAGCGCAACGCCGGGATCCGTCCGCCGATGCAGGTCCCGTCCGGGATCGTGTCGGTGGCCGACTACGCGCCGCACGCCCGGGCCCGCCTGGACGAGGCGGCCTGGGCCTATGTGGAGGCCGGCGCGGCCGATGGCCTGACCGCCGCCGACAACCTTTCCGCCTTTGCCCGGCTCAAGCTGAACGCCGCCGTGCTGGCCGACCTCGGGGGGGCCGGCACCCACCTGCATCTGTTCGGCCACGAGCACCGCCACCCCATCCTGGTGGCCCCCACCGCCTTTCACCGCCTGCTGCACCCGGAAGCCGAGCTGGCCACCGCCACGGGCGCGCGTGCCATGCAGGCGGGGTTGGTGGTCAGCGCCCAGGCCAGCACGGCGCTGGAACCGGTGGCCGCCCTGGCCGGGCATGCGCCGCCCCCCTGGTTCCAGCTTTACGTGCAGCCGGACCGCGGCTTCACCCTGGCGCTGCTGCGCCGGGCGGAACAGGCGGGCTTCGGTGCCATCGTCCTGACGGTCGATGCCGGCGTCAGCCTGCGCAACGCCGAGCAGCGTGCCGGCTTCCGCCTGCCGCCGGGCGTGGAGGCGGTGAACCTGCGCGGCATGCCGGCAGCGCCGCGCGCCGCCAACAGCGATACCTTCGCATTGCTGAGCGATGCCCCCAGCTGGGCCGATGTCGCCGCCCTGCGCGCCGCGACGCGGCTGCCGCTGCTGCTCAAGGGCATCATGACCGCGGCCGATGCCCGCCGCGCGCTGGATGCCGGCGCGGACGGGATCGTCGTGTCCAACCATGGCGGCCGGGTGCTGGACGGCGCGCCCGCCAGCATCGACGCCCTGCCTCCCATCGCCGCCGCCGTCGCCGGGCGCGTGCCGCTGTTGCTGGATGGCGGCATCCGCCGTGGCACGGACGTGCTGAAGGCTCTGGCGCTCGGGGCCCGTGCCGTGCTGGTGGGGCGCCCGGTGCTGCATGGCCTGGCCGTGGCGGGTGCCGCCGGCGTCGCGCACGTGCTCAGCCTGCTGCGCACGGAGCTGGAGATCGCCATGGCCCAGACCGGCTGCCCCACCCTGGCCGACATCGGCCCCCATGTGCTGTGGAACAGGCCATGACGCCGGATATCGACGCCCTGCTGACCGGCCCGCTGAGCTTCGCGCATGGCTACCTCGCCCTGGTGCCCGGCGATGGCGAGGTGATCCGTGGCAGCCAGCTGCGCCGGCCGGAGGTGCTGCGCACCCTGCTGGACCGCTATTGCCAGCAGTTCGGCGAGGCCGACCGCCGTGCCGGCGTGTCCATGTGGATGCAGAGCTATGCCGTGCGGCTGGTGTACCCCGTGCTGGCCGCCAACCTGATGGCCGGGCGCGACCTGCCCCTGGCGCTGGACGACGTCACCCTGCTGGTCGGCCCCGAGGGCGGGCCGCGTGGCTTTGTGCTGCCCCATGCGGGCGGCGCCGTCGCCGCGCGGGGCATGGCCCGCTTCGCCCCCCTGGTGCGCGACCACCTGGCGCCGCTGATCGAGGCGCTGTCCGCCGCCGACCGCATCACGCCCCGCCTGGCCTGGAGCAATGTCGGCGTCCGCATCGCCGGCACCGTGGATCTCGCGCGCCGCGCCGGGCGCCTGGGGGCCGAGGCGGAACAGGATGCGGCGATGCTGCTCGGCAGCGCCAGCTGGCCCGACGGATGGGCCAACCCGGTGCACGAGCCACTGCGCGCGCCGCCCGGCGGCGGCCCGGCGCAGCGGCGGGTGTGCTGCCTGCGCTACCTCCTGCCCGGCTTTGCCGGCTGCGGCGCCAGCTGCCCGGTGCCGGGCGGGCGGGCCGAGGCACGCGAAGCCGCCTGAGGCACCGCGGCGCCGATACGGCGGGCGGGGCCGTCGCCCCTCGCTGATTTCCCTGTCGCGTTGTTTGCTTTAAGCCGGGCGCCAAACAAGGAACGCCCCGATGACCCCCGCCCCCACCGCCCCCCGCCCTGCCGGCGGGCGGATGCGCGAGCTGCGCGCCATGCTGGCCCTGGCCTGGCCGCTGGCATTGACCAATCTGTCGCAGATCGCGCTGCTGCTGACCGACACGCTGTATCTCGGCCGGCTGGGCGAGGTGCCGTTGGCGGCGGCGACGCTGGGCGGCAACCTGTATTTCATCACCCTGTCCCTGCCATTCGGCCTGGCCTTCGCGGCCACGGCGATGCTGGCGCAGGAAAAGGGCCATGTGCGCCACCACGTGCGGGAGATGCGCCGCACCTTCCGCCAGGCGCTGTGGCTCGGAGTGCTGGGCTTCGTGCCGATCGGGCTGCTGCTGTGGCACGGCGGCGCGATCCTGCTGGCCTCGGGGCAGGAGCCGGCGCTGGCGCAGGAAGCAGAGCGCTTTCTGCGCGCCATCCTGTGGGGCGTGCTGCCGTTCTACGGCTTCATGCTGCTGCGCGGCTTTCTGTCGGCCCTGCAGCGGCCGCAGATGGCGTTGTGGGTGTCGCTGGCGGCGATCGGGTTGAACGCCTTGCTGGGCTACGTGTTCATCGCCGGCGGCTTCGGCGCGCCGCAGCTCGGCACGCTGGGGGCGGGGCTGTCCAGCGCCGGGTCCAACCTGTTCATGTGCGTGGCGCTGGCTGTGTTGATGTCGCGCGACCGGCGCATCGCCCGCTTCCGGCTGGCCGGGCGCTTCTGGCGCACCGATTTGCGCCGCATGGCGGAGATCGTGCGCGTCGGCCTGCCGATCACCGGCACCATGCTGCTGGAGATCGGGGTGTTCAGCGGGACGGCGCTGGTGATGGGCTGGTTCGGCTCCACCGCCGTGGCCGCGCATGCCGTGGCGCTGCAAGTGGCCAGCGCCACCTTCATGGTGCCGATGGGCGTCAGCCAGGCGGCCACCGCCCGGGTCGGGCTGGCCGCCGGCGCGCTGGACCGTGCCGGCGCGCAGCTGGCGGGCTGGACGGCGATCGGCATCTCCGTCGCCTTCATGGCGGCGACGGCGGTGATGCTGCTGGCCGTGCCCGGCACCATCGCCGCGCTGTTCCTGCCGCCCGAGCTGGCGCCGACGCGGGAGCTGGCGGCCTTGCTGCTGATGGTCGCCGGCGTGTTCCAGCTGGCGGACGGCGTGCAGGCCACCGCCGCCGGCGCGCTGCGCGGGCTGAAGGACACGCGCATGCCGCTGCTGTTCGCGGCGCTGGGCTACTGGGGGTTGGGGTTGCCCTTCGGCCTCCTGATGGGCTTTTCCGCCGGGATGGGGCCGGTGGGGGTGTGGTTCGGGCTGGCCGCGGGGCTGGCGGTGGTGGCGGTGCTGATGACGCTGCGCTGGCGGCGCATGTCGGCATTGCCGCCGGAACAGCTGGCGGCGCGCGCCCTGGCGGCGTGAACCGCAACCCGGCGGCGCCTCGGGGCTTTTCCTTCGCAGGACCGGCGCCGCCGTCGCGCGCCGGCCGGGGGGCTGCTCCATGCCATCCGCGACACTCGACCGTTACAACGCCAAGCGCGACTTCACCCGCACGGCGGAGCCGCCGGGCAGGGCAGGCCGCAAGCGCGGCGGGACGCTGTCCTTCGTGGTGCAGAAGCACGACGCCACGCGGCTGCATTTCGACTTCCGGCTGGAACTGGCCGGCACCCTGAAAAGCTGGGCGGTGACGCGCGGCCCCAGCCTGGACCCGGCCGACAAGCGCCTGGCGGTGCAGGTGGAGGACCACCCCCTCGATTACGGCACCTTCGAAGGCACCATTCCGGACGGCGAATACGGCGGCGGCACCGTGATGCTGTGGGACCAGGGCACCTGGGACAGCCTGGATGCCGACCCCGAGGCGGCGCTGGCCGATGGCAAAATGAAGTTCCGGCTGCACGGCGCGCGGCTGCGCGGCGGCTGGACGCTCGTGCGCATGCGCCCCCGCCCGCGCGAAAAGACCCCGCAGTGGCTGCTGATCAAGGAACGCGATGACGAGGCGCGGCCCGGGGAAGGCGAGGCGCTGGTCGCCGAGGATTCCTCCGTCGCATCCGGCCGTAGCATGGCGGAGATCGCCGCCGGCAAGAAGGCCAGGGCGCGCAAGCCCGCCAGGCCGCGCGGTTCCGCCGCCGCCAAGGCCGTGCCCGCCCCCGCCGAAACGGTGCCCGACGGTTTCCTGCCGTTGCAGATGTGCGACAGCGCCGCCAGCGCGCCCGGCGGCGAGGGCTGGGTGCATGAGATCAAGCTGGACGGCTACCGGCTTCAGCCGCGCATCGCCGGCGGCAAGGCGGTGCTGTTCAGCCGGTCCGGACTGGATTGGACCCATCGCTTCCCGGAAACCGCCGCGGCACTCGGCCAGCTGCCCGACATGGTGCTGGATGGCGAGGTGGTGGCCATGGACGCCGAGGGCCACCCCGACTTCGCCGCCCTGGTGGGTGCGCTGGAACGCGGCCGCACGGACGCGCTGCGTTTCTTCGCCTTCGACCTGCTGGCCGAGGGCACGCGCGACTGGCGCCCGCGGCCGCTGCGGGAGCGCAAGGCGCGGCTCGCGGCACTGCTGGACGAGGCCCCCGGGGCGGTCAGCTTCGTGGAGCATTTCGAGGCTTCGGGCACCGCCATCCTGCAATCCGCCTGCCGCATGGGGCTGGAAGGGGTGGTGTCCAAGCGGCTGGACGCGCCCTACCGGGCCGGGCGGGGCGGCGACTGGGTGAAGGCCAAGTGCCGGGGGCGCGACGAGTTCGTGATCGGCGGCCATGGCACCGGCCCCAAGGGCAGCATGACCCTGTTGCTGGGCGCCTGGCGCGACGGCGGGCTGGTGTATCTGGGCCGCGTCGGGTCGGGCATTTCCGGCGCCCGCGCGGCGGAGCTGAAGCGCCTGCTGAAGCCGCTGGCGCGCGGCGACACGCCCTTCAGCAACAAGCCCGCCCCGACCGACCGGCGCGGCGCCCACTGGGTGGAGCCGCGGCTGGTGGCGGAGGTGGACTACGCCGGCTGGACAGGCGAGGGCCGCATCCGCCAAGCCTCGTTCAAGGGCGTGCGCGACGACAAGCCCGCCGCGACCGTCCGCCCGCCCGCGCCCGCCGCCGGAAAGGACGGGGCGAAGCCCGGCGGGACGCGGCTGACCCACCCGGACAAGCTGCTGTGGCCGGAAGACGGCATCACCAAGCAGGAACTGGCGGATTACTACGCCGCCGTGGCGCCGCGCCTGCTGGGCTACGCGGCGCATCGCATGGTGGCGCTGCTGCGCATGCCGGACGGCACCCACGGCCCGCGCTTTTTGCAGCGCCACCCAGGCCAGGGCACGTCCAGCCTCTTGCGGCGGGTGGAGCTGGCGGGCGAGGCGGAGCCGTTTCTGGCGATCGACAGCGATGCCGCGCTGGGCGCCCTGGCGCAGGCGGCGGTCCTGGAAATCCACCCCGGCGGCGCGACGGAAGCGGATTTCGAGAAGCCCGACCGGCTGGTGTTCGACATCGACCCGGATGAGGGGCTGGGCTTCGACGCGGTGATGGAGGCGGCCGGGACCCTGCGGAAGCAGCTCCAGGCCATTGGCCTCGCCGCCTTCGTGAAGACCACCGGCGGCAAGGGCCTGCACGTGGTGGTGCCGTTGCAGCCAAAGGCGGAATGGCCGGCGGCAAAGGACTTCTGCCACGCCCTGTGCGCCGTGATCGCGGAAGCGGAACCGAAGCGCTACACCACCAACATCAGCAAAAAGGCGCGTCGCGGCCGGCTGTTCCTGGATTACCTGCGCAACGACCGCGTGGCCTCGGCCGTGGCCGCGTGGTCGCCGCGCGCCCGGCCGGGGGCCACCGTCTCGGTGCCCGTGGCGTGGGAGGAACTGCGACCCGGCTTCGACCCGCGCGCCTTCACTATCCGCACCGCGCCCGCGCGGCTGGACGGCCCGGACCCCTGGGCCGGCTATGCCCGCGCGGCCCGGCCGTTGCCCGACCTGCAAGGAAAGTCCAAGCACCGATGAGCGAACGTCCCCTTTGGCGCGGCACGCTGCGCCTGGCGCTGGTGTCCTGCCGCATCGCGCTGCTCAGCGCGCGGCAGGAGCGCAACAACCTGCACTTCAACATGATCAACCCCAAGACCGGCAACCGCATCCGCAACGAGGCGGTGGATGCCGAAACGGGCAAGGAGGTGCAGCGCAGCGAGCTGGTGCGCGGCTTCGAGGTCGAGAAGGGACAGTACGTGCTGCTGTCCGACGAGGACTTCGACAACGCGCGGGTGGAAAGCAGCCACACCCTGTCCATCGGCAAGTTTGTTGCCGCCGCCGATGTCGGGCCGCTGTACTTCGACACCAGCTACTATCTGGTGCCGGACGATGACGAGGGCGCCGATGTCTATGCCGTGCTGCGCGATGCGCTGGCCGAAAGCCGCATGATGGCGCTGTCCCGGCTGGTGCTGTTCCGCCGGGAACGGGCGGTGGGCATTCTGCCCCTGGGGCGCGGACTGGTGCTGCACACGCTGCATGAGCAGGGCGACCTGCGCGCCTCCGAGGACGCCTTCGACGCGGTGCCCAAGGCCAAGCCGGACAAGGAGATGGTCAAGCTGGCGCGGCAGCTGATCAAGCGCCAGGAAGCCGGGTTCGACCCCGCCGACACCGAGGACCGCTACGAGAACAAGCTGCGCGAGGTGATCGAGGCCCGCCGCCAGGGCAAGCCGCCGGAGCCGGAGCCGGACGAGGCGCCGGACAAGGGCAACGTCATCGACCTGATGGCCGCGCTGCGCGACAGCCTAAAGCAACGCGCGGCGGCCAAGCCCAAGAAGGCGGAAGCCAAGCCGGGCGCGAAGCCTGCCGCGCGCCGCAAGCGGGCATGAGCGAGACGGCCGCGCAGCACTTCGCTACAAGCGCCGCATGACCGATTCCGAGAACGGCCCCGCCCCGCGCCGCACCACTCTGCTGGGCATCCCCATGGACGCGGGCACCCACGTGCCCGGGGCGCGCATGGGGCCGGACGCGCTGCGCATCGCGGGGCTGGCCGGGCTGCTGCGCGAGCTGGGCCACGAGGTGGAGGACGCGGGCGACCTTTCGGCTCCCTCACCGCAACCCGTGGCGCTGGCGGCGGCGGACGCCGCGCGCTGCCTGAACCTGGAGGAGGTGGCGGGCTGGACGCGGGACATCCATGACCATGCGCACCGGCTGGCCGCCGCCGGCCGGCTGCCGATCTTCCTGGGCGGCGACCACGCGCTGTCCATGGGCAGCGTCAGCGGCATCGCCCGCCATTGCCGCGAGGCGGGGCGGGAATTGGCGGTGCTGTGGATCGACGCGCATGCGGATTTCAACACGCCGGCCACCACGCCGTCGCGCAACATGCACGGCATGTCGCTGGCGTTTCTGGCCGGCGAGCCCAGCTTGCAGCCCCTGTTGCCGGACCGCCCGCTGGCGCCGCTGACCCCGGGCGCGGTGTCCATCATCGGCCTGCGTTCCATCGACACGGAGGAGCGGCGCAACGTGCAGGCGCGCGGCGTGCGCTGCATCGACATGCGCGCGATCGACGAGGAAGGGGTCGCCGCGCCGATGCGCGCGATGATCGAGGACTGGCAGCGGCGCGGCGTGCACCTGCATGTCAGCCTGGACGTGGACATGCTGGACCCCTCGCTGGCGCCCGGCGTCGGCACCACCGTGCCCGGCGGCGCCACCTACCGGGAAGCGCACCTGATCATGGAGATGCTGTGCGATTCCGGCCTGCTCGGCTCGCTGGACATCGTCGAGCTGAACCCGTTCCTGGACGAGCGCGGCCGCTCCGCGCGGTTGCTGGTGGAGCTGGTGGCCAGCCTGTTCGGCCGCACCGTGTTGGACCGCCCGCCGGTGCGGATGCGCGCCTTCTAGGGCGCCTGTGGCAACCTTGCCCCGCCATGGGGCTTGAAACATGCAAAACACAAACGCCGGCGGGTGCCTCACATGACTTTCGCTTCGCTTTACCGCCACGGTTTCGCCCGCGTTGCCGCCTGCACCACCCGCGTGCAGCTCGCCGACCCGGCGGCCAACGCCACGGCTATCCTAGAGGCCGCGCGTGACGTGCACGCGCGGGGCGCGGCGGTGGCCGTGTTTCCGGAACTGTGCCTGTCCGGCTACGCCATCGACGACCTGCTGCTGCAGGACGTGCTGCTGGATGCGGTGGAGGATGCGGTGGGGCGCATCGTGACGAAATCCGCGTCCCTGCGGCCGCTGCTGCTGGTCGGCGCGCCGCTGCGCCACGCGGGCCGGGTGTACAACACGGCGCTGGCCATCCAGGGCGGCCGGCTGCTGGGCGTGGTGCCCAAGGTGCACCTGCCCAACTACCGCGAGTTCTACGAGCGCCGGCACTTCGCCAGCGGCGCCGGCACCGAGGGCCAGAGCATCCGCGTGGCGGGGCAGGACGTGCCCTTCGGCCCCGACCAGCTGTTCGCCGCCGAGGACCTGCCCGGACTGGTCGTGCATGCCGAGGTGTGCGAGGACCTTTGGGTGCCGGTGCCGCCCAGCGGCTTCGGTGCGCTGGCCGGGGCCGTGGTGCTGGCCAACCTGTCCGCCAGCAACATCACCGTCGGCAAGGCCGACACGCGCAAGCTGCTGGCCCAGGCGCAGTCGGCGCGCTGCCTCGCCGCCTATGTCTACGCCGCGGCCGGCGCCGGTGAATCCACCACGGACCTGGCCTGGGACGGCCAGCTCTCGGTCTTCGAGAACGGCGTGGCGCTGGCGGAAAGCGAGCGCTTTCCCGCCGAGGGCCAGGCCGTGCTGGCCGACGTGGACCTGGACCTGCTGCGGCAGGAGCGCGCGCGGCAGGGCACCTTCGATGACAACCGCCGCATCGCCGGCACCGGCGGCTTCCGCACCGCCCGCTTCCGCCTGGACCCGCCGGACGAGGACCTGGGGCTGGAGCGCCCGGTGGAGCGTTTCCCCTTCGTGCCCGCCGACCCGGCGCGGCTGCACCAGGATTGCTACGAGGCCTACAACATCCAGGTGTCGGGGCTGGTGCAGCGGCTGCGCTCGACGCGCGGCAAGATCGTCATCGGCGTGTCCGGGGGCCTGGATTCCACCCAGGCGCTGATCGTCGCCGCCAAGGCGATGGACCAGCTCGGCCGGCCGCGCACGGACATCGTGGCCTTCACCATGCCAGGCTTCGGCACCAGCGCCGGCACCCGCACCAACGCCCATGCGCTGATGGACAGCCTCGGCGTTGCCGCCAGCGAGCTGGACATCCGCCCCGCCGCCACGCAGATGCTCAAGGACCTCGGCCATCCCTTCGGCCGGGGCGAGCCGGTCTACGACGTGACCTTCGAGAACGTGCAGGCCGGGCTGCGCACCGACTACCTGTTCCGCGCCGCCAACCTGCACGGCGGCATGGTGCTGGGCACCGGTGACCTGTCGGAGCTGGCGCTGGGCTGGTGCACCTATGGCGTGGGCGACCAGATGTCGCACTACAACGTCAACAGCGGCGTGCCCAAGACGCTGATCCAGCACCTGATCCGCTGGGTGGTGGCGTCGGAGCAGTTCGACAAGGCGGTGGGTTCCATCCTGCTGTCCATCCTGGGCACCGAGATCTCACCCGAACTGATCCCGGCCGAAGGCCAGGCGCTGCAGAGCACCGAGCAGAAGATCGGCCCCTACGCGCTGCAGGACTTCAACCTGTTCCACACGCTGCGCTACGGCTTCCGCCCGTCCAAGACCGCGTTCCTAGCCTGGCGCGCCTGGAGCGACGCCTCGCGCGGCCGCTGGCCCGCCGGCTTTCCGGAAGACATGCGGCCGGAATACGACCTCGCCACCATCCGCCACTGGCTGGAGGTGTTCCTGGCGCGCTTCTTCGGCTTCAGCCAGTTCAAGCGCTCGGCCATGCCGAACGGGCCCAAGGTGGCGGCCGGCGGGTCGTTGTCGCCGCGCGGCGACTGGCGCGCGCCGTCGGACGGCACGGCCACCGCCTGGATCGAAGAGCTGCGCCGCAACGTGCCGGAGTCCTGAACCATGTCCGCGCCCGACCGCCCGCTGCAAAAGCCCCTGGGTCCGAACTGCGTGCACCTGTGCATCGACATGCAGAACCTGTTTTCCCAGGGCTCGGACTGGTTCACGCCCTGGATGCCGCGGGTGCTGCCGCTGGTGGTGCAGCTGGTGGAGGCGCATCCCTCCCGCACCGTCTTCACCCGCTTCATTCCCGCCGCCAGGCCGGGCGAGGGGCGAGGCACCTGGGCGGATTACTACCGCCACTGGCCGCAAATGACGCTGGAGGCCCTGCCGCCCGAGGCGGTGGAGCTGGTGCCGGGGCTGCTGCGCTTCGCGCCGCCGGCCAGGGTGGTGGACAAGGCGGTGTATTCGCCCTGGATCGGCACCGGGCTGGACCGCGGCCTGCGCGACGCGGGCGTGGACACACTGGTGATCAGCGGGGCGGAAACCGACGTCTGCGTGCTGGCCGCCGTGCTGGGGGCGGTGGATTTTGGCTACCGCGTGGTGCTGCCGCGCGACGCCATGTGCTCATCGTCCGACGCCATGCACGACGCGCTGCTGGACCTGTACCGGCACCGCTACGGCCGGCAGGTGGAGGTCGCCTCCGTCGCGCATATCCTGGAGATGTGGCGCTAGCGTCCCTGGAACGCCGGCGCGCGCTTTTCCGCCCAGGCGCGGCGGCCTTCCCCGAAGTCGGCGGACGCCGCAACCCCGGCGGCCCGCGCGGCGATCAGGGCATCGTCGGCCGCGCCGCACGCGATGTCGTTCAGCGCCGCCTTCATGCCGCGCACCGCCAGGGGCGCCAGGGCGGCGATCTGCGCGGCCAATGCCGCCACCCGCGCGTCCAGCGCCGCGGCCGGCACCGCCTCGTCCAGGTAGCCGCAGCCGAGCAGCGCGGCGGTATCCATCGGCTCGGCGGCGAGAAACAGTTTCTTGGCGGCGCCGAGGCCGAGGCGGCTGACAAAGCGGCGCAGGCCGCTGGGGTAGTAGTGCAGCCCCAGCCGCGCCGCCGGCATCACCAGCTTCATGCCCTCCACGCCGATGCGGAAGTCGCAGGCCAGCGCCAGGTCGGTCGCGCCGCCGTAGACGCTGCCGTTCAGGGCGCAGATGCTCGGCACGGGCAGGGCTTCCAGCGCGTCCACCACCGTGTCCAGCGCCGGGGCGCCGGAGCTTTCGCCAAAGGCGCCGATGTGGAAGCCAGAGCTGAAGGAGGCCCCCGTGCCCGTCAGCACCAGCACGCGCAGCCCCGGGGCGTCGCGCAGCTGCTGCAGCATCGGCAACAGCACGGCGAGGTCGCCCGGCTCCAGCCGGTTGTGGTGGCGCGGCCGGCGCAGCGTGATGGTGGCGCGCGGGCCGTCCAGCCGCAGCAGGGGCGGCTGGCCTTCCGGCAGGGCGGCGCTCACGCCGCGGGCTCGCCCGCCTCGCCCAGGGCGGTGGCCAGGAAGTCGAGAAAGGGCCGTGCCTTGCGCGCCGCCTTGGGGCCGGCGGCGTAAAGCGCGCTGATATGCATCTCGAAGCTTTCCATCGTGGTCACCTCATATTCCGGCAGCACGCGCTGGACCACGCCCTGGCGCAGCGCGCCGGTCGCCGCCCATTCGTGCAGCACGGCGAGCCCGAGGCCGGCCGCCAGCGCTTCCTGCAGGCTGGCCGGGTCATTGCTGCGCAGCGTGCCCGCCGGCTGCAGGCTACGGTCATAATCGCCGCGGCGGAAGCGCCAGCGTTCCGGCTCCGCTTCCGGCTGCAGCAACAGGCAGTTGTGCGCCTGCAGGGCGTCCGGCGAGGCGGGCACGCCGTGCCGCTCCAGGTAGCGCGGCGCGGCGTACAGGCCCTGCCGCGTGGTCAGCAGCCGGCGCAGCGCCAGCGAGGCCGGCTTGGCCAGCCCGTAGCGGATGATGATGTCGGCGCCCGCCGCCAGCGCATCGGCCGGCTCCCGCGCCGGCTGGTGCTCCAGCTGGATCTGCACCTCCGGGTTTTCTTCCAGAAAGCGCGGCAGCAAGGGCCCCAGCAGCCAGGTGCCGATGCCGGGCCAGACCTCAACCTTCAACGTTCCAGGCATTTGCCCGGCAAAGCGCGCGATGGCGATCTCGGCCGCCTGCAGCTCCGCCAGGATGCGCCCGACCGATTGGCTGTAGGCGGTGCCCGCGTCGGTCAGCGTCACGTCCCGCGTGGTGCGGCGAAACAACGCGACGCCGAGCCGCTGCTCGATGGCACCGATGCGGCGCGACACGGAGGACGGTGGCAGCCCCAGCTGGCGCGCGGCGGCGGAAAAGTTCTCCGCCCCGGCGACGCTCAGGAACATCTGCAGGTCGGCGAGCGAGTTCAACGGCAGGTCCCCCCCGACGCGGGTTCGTCGTTCGGCGGGATGACGCCGCATCGCAGCGGCATTGTCCAGCGCCGAATGCGCCCGCCGGACTGACGTCGCGCCGTGATTTTCCTTTTGATGACAAAGATTTACGCCAGACGGGAAGTTTGCCCGCAGCTCAGCGCTCCGCCCCCGCGCGGGCCCGCACGAGGCGGGGCAGGCGGGCTAGGAAACCGGCGCCAAGGCGCAGGTGCATCCAGCTCAGGAGGATGTTGTCGCGCACGTAGTGGAAATGCGACACGCCGCCGTCCTCGGCCTTCAGGTAGCGCACCGGCACGCGCACGTTGCGCGCCGGCACGCCCCGCCAGGCGAGCCGCACCGCCGCCTCGGCATCGAAGTCGTAGCGGCGCATCCACCGGTGGGCGCGCATCACCGCCAGCAGCGGCGCCACGGGATAAACGCGGAAGCCGAACAGAGAATCGCCGATGCCCGCCCACAGGGTTTCCAGGTTGGCGCAGGCATTGGACAGCCGGCGCCCGCGCACCCGGGCCAGCGGGGCCTCGGGCCCGAAGATCGGCTCGCCCAGCACCATGGCGGCCGGCTCCGCGGCGGACAGCGCCATGAACTCGGCGATGCGGTCGGCCGGGTGCTGGCCGTCGGCATCCATGGTCAGCGCGTGGGTGAAGCCGGCGGCGGCGGCGGCCTCCAGCCCGTGCAGCACGGCGGCGCCCTTGCCCTGGTTGCGGGGTAACAACATCACCCGCAGCCCCGGGTCCCCGGCCGCCATGGCCTGCAGCGCGGCGCCGGTGCCGTCCGTGCTGCCATCCACCACCACCCATACCGGGCTCCAGGCCGCGCGCGCGCCGCGCACCGTGCTCAGCACCAGCGGGCCGCTGTTGAAGGACGGGATCAGCACGAGATGCGTGGCGGAGCGGTCGGTCATCGGACGGGTTCTAGGGGGGATTCGGGCTTGGCGAAATGCCACGGCCTAGCTGGGTCCGCCGAGGCTCTGCCGCAGGTGCTGCTCCACGGCCTCGCTCAGCTGCCGCGCGTCGCCGCCTGCGCCGGGGGAAAACCGCTGCCCCAGCCGCACCGTGAAGCGCAGCGGCAGCGGCGGCCGGCGGAACGGCGACCAGCCCTTGCGGAGGTAGGGCGAATCGGTCTCGATGATCACGGTCTGCACCGGCGCCCCGGCCTGCCGCGCCATCAGCGCGAAGGAGCGGCTGACCGGGCCGAGCGTGCTGCCGCGCGGCGTGCGGGTGCCTTCCGGAAAGATCACCACCTGCCGGCCGGCGCGCAAGGCGGCCGCGGCGTCGCGGATCATCGGCAGTGGCGCGTCGTTGCGCACATAGGCGGCCAGCCGCATGCCGCCGCCCAGCAGCGGATTGTCCCAGATAGCGGACTTAGCGATGCACACCGCCCGCGGCAGGCAGGAGGTCAGCAGCACCGCGTCCAGCAGCGAGGGGTGGTTGGGCGCGATCACCAGTCCCGGCTCGTCGCGCAGCCCTTGCAGCGCCGACAGGTCGCAGCGGAGCATGCCTGTCGCGCGCAGGGTGGACAGGTAAAGGCGGAACCCCCGGCCGATGGCGCGCTGCCCCAGCGGGGCGCCGGCCGCCGCCGGCAGCAGCCGGGCCAGCAGCGCGGCCGGCAGGCTCCAGCCCAGGCACAGCAGCGCGAAGCCCAGCAAGAGCACGTAGAACAGCGCGCCCCGCCCGGCATGGCGCAGCCGCGCCCGGAGCCCCCGGGGCCAGGGCGTGCCGGGCCAGGTCTGGTCGCGGGGCCGGGGCATGTCGCCCGGCCTCGGCGCATGGGGGTGGGTCGGCATGTCGGCTGGCAGGCATCTCTCCCTGGCGGGCAGCTTACAGCAGGAGCATGGGCGAAAGAAGCGGCCAGCCCGGCCTAGCCGAGTCCGCCCCGGGCGGTCTATCGCTGCCACTGCCACAACCGTCGCGCGAGGGAGACGCCGCCGTGACCGCACGCCTGCCGCAGGACGCCCCCGCCGCACCGCACCCCGACCTGTCCGGCTATTATGCCGGCAGCGCGGAGCGCGCGGGCTTCGTGCGGCGGCTGTTCGACGACACCGCGCCGCAATACGACCGCATCAACAGCGTCTTCTCGCTGGGCACCGGCGCCTGGTACCGCCGCCAGGCCCTGGCCCGCGCCGGGCTGCGGCCCGGCATGACCGTGCTGGACGTGGCCTGCGGCACCGGGCTGGTGACGCGCGAAGCGCTGCGCATCGTGGGCCCCGGCGGCACCGTGATGGGGCTGGACCCCAGCGCCGGCATGCTGGCCGAAGCGCGCGCGACCGGCGCGCCGCTGTTGCAGGGCCGGGCGGAGGCCATTCCCTTGCCAAACGGCAGCGTGGACATGCTGACCATGGGCTACGCGCTGCGCCACGTGGCCGACCTGTCGGTGGCCTTCGCGGAATACCGCCGCGTGCTGCGGCCGGGCGGGCGGGTGCTGCTGCTGGAGATCGGCCGGCCGGACAGCGCGCGGGCGCTGCGCTTCGCCCGATTCTACCTCGGCCGCGTGGTGCCGGCGCTGTGCCGGCTGACGGCGCCGCGTGCCGGCACGCTGATGCAGTACTACTGGGACACCATCGAGGCCTGCGTGCCGGCGGACACCATTCTGCGCCACCTGGGGCAGGCCGGCTTCCGCGACGTGGGCTGCGAAACCTCGGTCGGCATCTTCCGCGCCTACGCCGCGACGCGCTGACCGGCGTGCCCGACGCGCGGCGCTGGTCGCCCGCCCCGGCGATCCGCTTTTCCGCCGGCCTGCACGCGGGCGCCGGCGTGGCGGCGCTGCTGGCGCCCGCCACCTGGCCCTGGATGCTCGGGCTGCTGGCGCTGAACCACGCGGTGCTGAGCGCGGCCGGCATGCTGCCGCGCTCCGCCCTGCTCGGCCCCAACCTGCGGCGCCTGCCGCCCGCCCAGGCGGCGCGGGGCGAGGTGGCGCTGACCTTTGACGATGGCCCCGACCCGGCGATGACCCCCTGGGTGCTGGCGCGGCTGGCCGAGGCGGGGGCGCGGGCCTCGTTCTTTCTGATCGGCCACCGCGCGGCGCGGCACCCGGCGCTGGTACGTGCCATCCTGGACGGCGGCCACACGGTGGAAAACCACACGCAGGACCACCCCCTGCATTTCGCCGCGCTGGGCATGGCCGGGCAGCGGCGGCAGGTGCTGCTGGCCCAGCGCAGCCTGGAACAGGCCGGGGCCGCCCCGCGCTGGTTCCGCCCGCCGGTGGGGCTGCGCAGCCCGCTGCTGGACCCGGTGCTGGCCGGGCTGGGGCTGCACCATGCTTCCTGGACGCGGCGTGGCGCCGATGGCGCGCTGGCCGACCCGGCGCGCATCCTGCACCGGCTGCGCGGCACCGCGGCGGGCGACGTGCTGCTGCTGCACGACGGCACCTGGCGCCCGGCGCCGGATGGCACGGCGCCGCTGCGGGCGGTGCTGCCGGCGCTGCTGTGCCAGCTGCGCGCGGCGGGGCTGCGCGCCGTGCCGCTGCCGCCGCCGGAGCGGCTTGCCGGGGCGCGTCCGAAAGCTTAACAGCAGGCCATGCAGCCGCCGCGCAGCGATCTTTCGGGCCTGATTCGCGCCGTGACGGCGCGCTACACCGGCGCATCGCGCCACACCCGCTGGTATGTCGCCTCCAAGCTGAGGCGCGACCCGGCCAACGCCGCCATCCTGGCGCTGGCGGCGCGGCCGGGCGGCTTTGGCATGGTGGCGGATCTGGGCTGCGGGCGCGGGCAGCTCGGCTTGGCGCTGCTGCTGGCCGGCGGCGCGCGCTCCGTGCTGGCGCTGGACCGCGATGGCCCCAAGCTGCGCGAAGCCGAGGCCGCCGCCGCCGGCCTGCCCGCACGCTTCGCGGTGGCCGATCTGGCGCAGGGGCGGCTGCCGTCATGCGACACCGCCTTGCTGGTGGACGTGCTGTACCAGCTGCCGGAAGCCGAGCAGCGCGACCTGCTGCGCCGGGCCGGCGACGCCGCCCGCCGGCGGCTGGTGATCCGCGCCTTCGACCCCGACGCCGGCTGGCGCAGCACCGTCGGCCACGTCATGGAATGGCTGAACCGCGCCCTGCGCGGCGACGCGCGGCGGGCGGCAATCCGCCCCATGCCCTTGCCGGCGCTGCGCGCGCTGCTGGAAGGGCAGGGGTTCCTGGTTACCGCCACGCCGTGCTGGGGCGGCACGCCGCTGCCCAACGTCCTTGTTCTAGCTGAAAGGCGCGCCGCATGAGGGTCCGGATCATCATGCTGCTGGCCGCGCTCGCCCCGGCCCCGGCGCTGGCGCAGCAGCCGGAGGCGCGCCAGCCGAAGCTGGAAGCCGGCATTGGCGGCGGCGGCGGCTGGCTGCCGGATTACCCCGCCGCCGGGCAGAACCATGTCCAGGGCATCGCGGTGCCGTTCCTGATCTATCGGGGCGAGATCCTGCGCAGCGACGACCGGGGCGTGCGCAGCCGCTTCTACGACGGCGAGGCGCTGGGGCTGGACCTCAGCTTTTCCGGTGCCTTTCCGTCACGCTCGGAAGACAACGACGCGCGGCGCGGCATGCCGGACCTGGACTGGCAGGGCGGGGTCGGGCCCTCGCTGCGACTGACGCTGTGGCGGGACGACACGGCCCCGCAACGGCTGAACCTGGAACTGCCGGTGCGGGCGGTCTTCTCGTCCGACCTGACGTCGGTGCATTTCCGTGGCTTCACCGCCTCGCCGGAGCTTGCCCTGGAGCGCCTGGGGGTGGGGCGGCCCGGGGCGCGGCTGCGCGTCGGGCTGGGCCCGGTCTTCGCCACGGGGCGGCTGATGGATTACTTCTACGAGGTGGAGCCCCGCTACGTCCGCCCCGGGCGCCCCGCCTATGACGCCGAGGGCGGCTACCTCGGCACGCGGCTGCAGTTCTCCTACCGCCTGCCCTTGACGGAGCGGGTGGCACTGGTCGCCGGCGGGCGGCTGGAAAGCTTCCACGGCGCCACCAACGACAGCAGCCCGCTGTTCAGGCGCAACTGGAACACCAGCGTGGCGCTGGGCTTTTCCTGGTCGCTGTATCGGTCCGAGGCCACGGTCGCCTCCACCTCCAGCCCGTTTGATTGAGCCGATGACGCCAAAGACCGCGCTGCTGCTGGTCACCTTGCTGCTGGTGGTCGGGCCCTGGCTCCTGTGGCGCGTGCCGGCCATCCGCCGCGTGGCGCCGCTCGCGGTGGTGCAGATCGTGGCGGGCCTGCTGCTGGGTCCCACGCTGTTCGGGCGGCTGGCGCCGGAAGCCTCGGCCGCTGTGTTCTCACCCTGGGTGCTCAGCGCGCTGAACGGCCTGTCGGGCATCGGCGTGGCGCTCTACGTGTTCTGTTCCGGCCTGCACCTCGACACCGCGGGGCTGCGCGACAGCGCCCGGCGGCTCGGCCCCATGGCGGCGGGCAGCATGGGCCTGCCGCTGCTGCTCGGCCTCGGTGCCGGCTTCTGGATCGCCGCTGCCTGGCCGGAAGCGATGGGGGCACGCGGCGACCGGGTGGGCTTCGCCATCTCGGTGGCCATCTGCGTGGCCGTCACGGCACTGCCGGTGCTGGCGGCCATCCTGCGCGAGCTGAACATGATCCAGGGCCGCCTGGGGCAGACGGCCCTGGCGCTGGCCGCGTTGAACGACATGGCGCTGTGGCTCGCCATCGCCGCGCTGCTGGCGCTGGCGCGCGGCAGTGCGGCGCATTCGCTGCTGGTGGCCGCGCTATCACTGGCCTGGATCGCCGCCATGGCGCTGGTGGCGCGGCCGCTGCTGGCGCGGCTGGCCGCCCGTTCCGTGGGGCCCGACACCGTGCTGGTGGCGGCGCTGGGCACCGCCTTCGCCTCGGCCGCCTTGGCCGAGGCGATCGACCTCGGGCTGATCATCGGTGCCTTCGGGGCGGGCGTGGCCATGCCGGCGGCCTGGCGCGTGGCACTGCTGGCGCGGATCGAGCCGCTGACGGCCGCCGTGCTGCTGCCGTTCTTCTTTGTGTCCACCGGGCTGCGCGCGACCATCGATCCCGGCTCGGGCGCCTTTCTCGGCATGCTGGCGCTGGTGACGCTGGCCACCGTGCTGGGCAAGGTGGCCGGCACGGCGCTGCCCGCCCGCGCCGCCGGCGAGCCCTGGCCCGAGGCCCTGGCGCTCGGCGCGCTGATGCAGACCAAGGGGCTGATGGAGGTGGTGGTGCTGGCGGTGTTGCTGGACGCGGGGCTGATCGGCGCGCCGGTGTTCTCGGCGCTGGTCGCCATGGCGGTGGTCTGCACCCTGGCCACCGCGCCCCTGCTGCGGCTCGCGCTGCGGCCCTGGCGCAGCTTGCCGCATGCGGGATTGGTGGCACGCGGCGGGAGCGTCTATGCTGACGGTGACGGTCAGGCTGGGACGGCCGGGGGAGAAAGACGTTGAGCACTGCACTGGGCATCGAGCCCGAAGTCGCCGCCCTGATCGTGGAGGCGCTTCACCTGGAGGTTTTGGCCGGAGAGATCGACCCGGAGGCACCGCTGTTCGGCGAAGGGCTGGGCCTGGATTCCATCGACGCGCTGGAGATCGCCCTGGCGGTGTCGCGCCGCTACGGCTTTCAGCTCCGCTCGGATGACGAGCACAACGGGCAGATCTTCGCTTCTCTGCGCAGCCTGGCCGCGCATATCGAGAAGAACCGCGTCAAGTGACCTCGGGCGGCGCCGGGCTGCGTCGGCTGCTGTGGCTGCGCCTGGCGCCGGCGCTGCCCTTCGCGGGTGGCGCCCTGGCCTGCCGCGCCGCCGGGCGGCCGGGGCTGGCGGCGCTGCTGGGGCTGGCGGCGCTGGCCTTCGCGCTGGGGCAGCGGCTGGCGCTGCGCGCGCGTTGCGGCCTGGCGCTGGCGCTGGTCCTGGTGTTCGCCGCCTGCTGGCACTGGCCCGGTGCGGCCAGCCGCCTGGCGCTGCTGCTGCCTGTGTTGGCCGACCTCGCCATGGCCGCGCATTTCGGCGCCACGCTGCGCCCGGGGCGGGAGCCGCTGATCGCCCGCTACGACCGCTTCGACCCCGCGTCCGACCCCGCCGAAAGCGCCGGCTATACCCGCGGCCTGACGCGGCTCTGGGCGCTGCTGTTTCTGGCGCTGGCACCGCTGCATGCGGTGCTGCTGGCCGGGCTCGGACTGCCGCCAGTGCCGGTGATGGCCGCGACCTTCGCGCTGATGCTGGGGGTGTTTCTGGGCGAGCATGCGGTGCGCAGCCGGCGCTTCCCGCGCCTGGGCGGGGCCACGCCGGCCCGCACGCTGCGCGCCGTGGTCGCCGCCCACACGGCCCGCCACCATGCCTGACACCGCCCCGCTGACCGACCGCGCCCCCGGCGAGGTGATCTTCCGCCGCGGCGCGGAGGCCATCACGGTCGGGCGCTTTCTGGCCGACGTGGCGGCGCTGGCCGCCGTGCTGCCGGACAGCGAATACGTGCTGAACCTGTGCGCCGACCGTTACCACGCGCTGCTCGGGCTGGCGGCGGCGCTGTCGCGCGGGCAGGTGATGCTGTTGTCGGCCGACCGCAGCGAGCGGCGGCAGCGCGAGATCGCCGCCGGCTATCCCGCGCTGTACGTGATGGCCGACCACGCGGAACCGGGCTGGACCCCGCCCGAGGGTGCGCTGATCGTCGCCGCCGCCGGCCGGGGCGACGGCGGACCGGTGCCGGAGATCCCGCTGGAACGCACCGCCATCATCGGCTTCACCTCCGGCAGCACGGGCGAGCCGGCGGCGCATCCCAAGCCCTGGGGAGCGCTGGTCGGGGCGACGCGGGCGGCGGCGGCCCGCTTCGGCCTGCGGGGCCCGGCGGTGACCACGGTGGTGGCCACCGTGCCGCCGCAGCACATGTATGGCTTCGAGCTGACGCTGGCGCTGCCGCTGCACGCGGCCACCGCCAGCCAGTCCGGCCCCTGGTTCTACCCGGTGGAGGTGGCGGAAGCGCTGCGCGCCGCCCCCGCGCCGCGCCTGCTGGTGACCACGCCGCTGCAGATGCGCGCGCTCCTTGGCTCGGGAGAGGCGCTGCCGGAGCTGGCGGGCGTGGTGTCGGCCACCGCGCCGCTGGCGCCGGAGCTGGCCGCCAGCTGCGAGCAGGGCTGGGACACGGCGGTGCGCGAAATCTACGGCGCGACGGAAGTCGGCTCCATCGCCAGCCGGCGGACCACGGCGGGCGAGTTCTGGGCGCCCTACGACGGCGTCCGGCTGCGCCCGGCGGGCGAGGACACGTTGGTGGACGTGCCCGGCATGCCGGCCCCAGTGCCGCTGGCGGATGCCGTGGAGTTCCGCGCCGACGGTGGCTTCCGCCTGCTGGGGCGGCGGGCGGATATGGTGAAGCTTGGCGGCAAGCGCGCCTCGCTGGGCAGCCTGAACCGCATCCTGCTGCGGGTGCCGGGCGTCGAGGACGGGGTGTTCGTGGCACCCGACGACCTGGACAGCAACCCGGCCGCGCGGCTGGCGGTCTATGCCGTGGCGCCGGGCCGCACGGGGGCGGAGGTGCTGGCGGCGCTGCGCGGGCAGATGGACCCGGTGTTCCTGCCGCGCCGCGTGGTGCGGGTGGCGGCGCTGCCGCGCAACGCCATGGGCAAGTTGACCCGCGCCGCGCTGGACGCGCTGAAGCACCAGGCGGTGGTGGAATGAGCGCGCCCTGGTCCATGCCGCCGGACCATCCCTGCCTGGCGGGCCACTTTCCCGGCCGCCCGCTGGCGCCGGGCGTGACGGTGCTGGACGCGGTGTTCCAGGCCATCGGCGCCGCCGGGCACGGCGCGGTGGTGCGGCTGCGCCATGCCAAGTTCCTGGCGCCGGTGCTGCCGGGGCGGCCGGTGGAGATCGTGCTGAGCAGCCCGGCGCCCGGCCGCATCGGCTTTCGCTGCCTGTGCGACGGCGTGCTGGCGCTGTCCGGCGAGGCCGAAGCCCGCCCTTGACCTGGACCCGGCAGAAAGAACGCGGCAGCACGGCGGCGCTGCGGCTGATGGCCTGGATCGTCACCCGCATGGGCTATGGCGTCGGCTTCGCGCTGCTGTGGCCGATCGCCGGCTATTTCTTCGTGACCTCGCCGCTGCAGCGCCGTGCCATGCGGCGCTTCCAGCGCCGCGCGCGGGGCCGCGCGCCCACGACGCGCGAGGTGTTCCAGCCGTTCCTGGTGTTCGCCGCCACCATCCTCGACCGGCTGTTCCTGTTGGACGGCCAGCGGACAGGCTACGACCTGCGGATCGAAGGGCTGGACCTGCTGAACGAGCGGATCGCGCGCGGCGGCGGCTGCATCCTGCTGGGCGCGCACATTGGCAGCTTCAACGCCATGCACGCGGTGGCCGACACCGGCTGCCCGGTGGAGGTGGTGTCGCTGATGCACACGCAGAACGCCACCAAGTCCGCCGAGTTCTTTGCCGAATGGGGCGCGCGCCACGGCCGCAACCCGCAAACCGAAACGGTGATCCCGCTCGGCCAGCCAGACGCCATGCTGCGCGCGGCGGAGGCGCTGGGGCGCGGCGGGCTGGTGGGCATCCTGGCCGACCGCACGCCCGGCACCGACAAGGTGGTGCGGCTGCCGTTCCTGGGCGAGGACGCGGCCTTTCCGCTGGGGCCGCACATCCTGGCCGGCGTGCTGGGCGCGCCGGTGATGATGGCCTTCGGCGTGTGGACCGGCAAGCGTCGCTACGAGGTGCATTTCGTGCCCTTCGCCGAGCGCATCGCGCTGGACCGGCGGGAACGGCAGGCGCAGCTGGAGGCGGTGGCCCGCGACTACGCCGCGCGGCTGGAGCGGATCGCCCGGCGCTACCCCGACAACTGGTTCAACTTCTTCGACTTCTGGGACGAGATGGACGCGCGATGAAAGCCCTGCTGACGGCCATGCTGCTCGCACTCGCCACGCCCGCCCTGGCGCAGGCGACGCTGGAAGGCACCATGCGCGCCCTGGCCGCGACGCCGAGCAGCCGCGCCACCTTCAGCGAGGAAAAGTCGATCCCCGAGCTGAGCAGCCCGCTGCCGTCCACCGGCACGCTGTCCTGGCAGGCGCCCGACCGGCTGGAAAAGCACACCACCTGGCCGGCGGAGGAAACCCTGCGCGTGGAAGGCGACCGGCTGCTGCTGGCTCGCCCGGCGCAGAACATCCGCCAGGAGCTGAGCCTGGACCAGTCGCCCGAGATCCGCCCCTTCATCGAGGCGATCCGCGCCACCCTGGCGGGCGATGCGGCGACCCTGCGGCGCTACTACGATCTGTCCTTCTCGCCGGAAGGCGAGGGCTGGCACATGGTGATGACGCCCCTGTCCATCCGCATCCGCGCCGTGCTGCAGCAGGTGGACATCTACGGCACCGGCGGCCAGGTGCGGCAGGTGGAAACCCGTGGCAACGACGGCATCACCCGCCTGAAGATCACCCCCGCGCCGTGAGGACCGCCGCGTTCCGCGTGCTGGCGGCCCTGCTGCTGCTGGCGCTGGTGGGGCTGGCGCTGTTCCGCGCCGTGCCGATCCGTGCCGAGATGACGGACCTGCTGCCCCCCGGCCGCACCCCTGCCGCGGAATTCCTGCTGCGCGAGCTGCGTTCCGGCGCCGCCACCACGCTGCTGCTGGCGGGCATCGAGGGCGCGCCGGAGCCGGAGCTGGCGCGCATCAGCCGCGCGGTGGGCGATGCCTTGCGCCAGTCCGGCCGCTTCAGCTTCGTCGGCAACGGGGCGTTCGACCTTTCGGAAGCGGAGCGGGACCTGATCTTCGCCCACCGCTACCTGCTGGCCCCGGCGGCCTTCGATGCCGCCACCCTGCGCGCCAAGCTCGGCGCGCTGCTGGAAGGGCTGCGGTCCTCCGCCTCGCCGCTGCTGGCGCAGTTCGGCTTCGCGGACCCGCCGGGCGCCTTTTTCGACCTGCTGCGCGGCTGGCTGGGGCAAAGCCGCGTGCGCATGGCCGCCGGCGCCTGGTTCGCCGACGACGCGGAGCATCCCCGCGCGCTGATCGTGGCGCGCAGCAACGCCTCGGGGCTGGACACGGCGGCGCAGGCGGCGGCGGTGGAAGCCTTTCGCGCCGCCTTCGCTTCCAGCACGCCGGGCGGCGCGCGGCTGCTGCTCAGCGGCCCCGGCGTGTTCGGCGCCGAGGCGGCGGCGGCGATCCGCGCCGACGTGGAAATGATCTCGCTGCTGTCCGGCCTGCTGATCCTGGGCTTTCTGTGGCTGCGCTACCGCTCCGTGCTGATGCTGTTCGCCGTGGCTGTGCCGCTGGCGGCGGGCACGCTGGCGGGCATGGCGGCGGTGGGGCTGGTGTTCGGCGCGGTGCATGGCGCGGCGCTGGGCTTTGGCATGTGCATGCTGGGCGTGGTGGTGGATTACCCGCTGCTGCTGGTGACGCAGCGCGGCGAGGGGGAGGCGCTGGCGGCTACGGCCCGGCGCATCCGCCCGACGCTGCTGCTCGCCGCCGCCGCCGCGGCATTGGGGCTGACGGGCATGGTGGCCTCGGGCTTTCCCATCCTGCAGCAACTGGGGCTGTTCGGCGCGGCAGGGCTGCTGGTCGGCGTGGCGGTGACGCTGTGGGTGCTGCCGCGGCTGCTGCCGGGTGCCGCCATCCGGCCGCGCCCGCTGCCGGCGCCGTTTTCGCGCGGGCTGGAATGGCTGCGCGGCCGCCGCGCCATCGCCCTGGCGGTGCCGCTGGCCGGCGTGGTGCTGCTGGCGCTGGGTGGCCCGCACTGGGAAGACGACCTCGCCCGCCTGAGCCCCGTGCCCGCCGCGCAGCTGCGGCTGGACGAAGAGCTGCGCGCCCAGCTCGGCGCCCCCGACGTGCGCGGGCTGATCGCGATCACGGCGCCGGATGCCGACGCGGTCCTGCAAAAGGCGGAGGCGGTGCAGCGGGCGCTGGCGCCGCTGGTGTCGGCCGGCACGTTGGCCGGCTTCGACAGCCCGGCGCGCTTTCTGCCGCCTGCCGCCACCCAGCGCGCCCGCCAGGCGGCATTGCCGGACGACGCGACCCTGCGCGCCAATCTGACCGTCGCCGCCGAGGGGCTGCCGTTCCGCCCGGCGGCCTTTGACCGCTTTCTGCTGGCCGTGGCGGCGAGCCGTGCGTTGCCACCCCTGACGGTCGCCGACCTGCCACGACTGCCGACCCTGGCGGCGCGGCTGGGGCCGTTGCTGTCGTCCGGGCCGGACGGGTGGCGGGGGCTGGTGATCCCGCAGGGCTTGAAGGACGACGCCGCGCTGCGCCTCGCGCTGGACGGGCTGCGCGATCCCGCCATCCTGTGGGTGGACGTAAAGGCCGAGACGACCGGCGTGGTGACCGAGGCAACGCGGCAGGCGCTGCTGTGGTGTGCCGTCGGCGGGCTGGGGGTGCTGGTGCTGCTGGCCTTCGGGCTGCGGCGCGGGCCGGGGGCGGCGCTTTGGACGGCCGCGCCGATCGCGGGCGCGCTGGTGGTGGTGGTGGCGGTGCTGACGCTGCTGCAGCTGCGGCTGACGCCGTTTCATTTGGCGGCTCTGCTGCTGGCGGCCGGGGTGGGCATGGACTACGCCCTGTTTCTCGGCACCGCCGCGCGCCAGCATGCGCGCGAGGCGCAGCAAACCCTGGGCGCCGTGTTCAACTGCACCATGACCACGCTGCTGACCTTCGGGCTGCTAGCCTTCTGCGCCACGCCGGTGATGCGCGGCATCGGGCTGACGGTGGCCATCGGCGTGGTCGCCGCCTTTCTGCTCGCGCTGTCGCTGGCCCCCCGCCCCCGGGCCGGCGACACCGTTGCGGCCGCCCCGGACACCCCCACCTGATGCCCCACATGACCGAAGCCTTCACGCCGCTCGCCATCGCCGCCTGCACCGCCACCAGCGCCATGGGCACGGGCATTGCCGCCACCCGCGCCGCGCTGCACGCCCGGCGCGGCGGCATCAGCGCCGCCCCGCCGGAAGACCGCCCCGCCCCCTTCACCGGCCGCGTGCCGGGGGTGGACGGAGTGGCGTTGCCGGAGGGGCTCGCGCGCTTCGACTGCCGCAACAACCGGCTGGCGGAGCTGGCCCTGCGGCAGGACGGCTTTCTCGCGGCCATCGAGCAGGCCCGCGCGCGCTTTGGCGCGGCGCGCATCGCCATTGTCATGGGCACCAGCACCTCGGGCATCGCCGAAACCGAGGCCGCTTATCGCCGCCGCCCCGAGGGGCAGGAAGCGCTGCCGGGGGATTTCGACTTCGCCGCCACACATGACCTGTTTTCGCTGCCGCGCTATCTGCGGGCGCGCCTCGGGCTGTCCGGCCCGGCGCTGACCATTTCCACCGCCTGCACCTCCGGCGCCCGTGCCTTTCTGGAAGCGGCGACGATGATCCGTGCCGGGCTGTGCGACGCGGCGCTGGTCGGCGGCGTGGACACGCTGTGCCGCATGACGGTGGAAGGCTTCGGCTCCCTGGCCCTGCTCGCCCCCGGCCCGACGCGGCCCTGCAGCGCGGACCGCGACGGCATCACGGTGGGCGAGGCCGCTGGCTTCGCGCTGCTGACGCGGGTGGCGGACGCGCCGCCCGGCACGGCGCGGCTGCTGGGCGCCGGCGCCAGCAGCGACGGGCACCACATGTCCTCGCCGCATCCGGATGGGCTCGGCGCCGTGTCCGCCATGCGCGCCGCGCTGCTGGCCGCGGGGCTGGCGCCGGAGGACATCGACTACATCAACCTGCACGGCACCGGCACCCGCGCCAACGACGCCATGGAGGACCGCGCGGTGTTTCACCTGTTCGGCGCCACGGTGCCGTGTTCCTCCACCAAGGGTTTCACGGGCCACACGCTGGGTGCTTCCGGAGCGCTGGAAGTCGTCATTGCCTTGATCTGCATGGAGGACGGGCTGGTGCCGGGGTGCCTGGGTGTCGAAACCGTGGACCCGGAGTTCCGCGCCGATGTCGCGACCGCCAACCGCGCCTTGCCGGTGCGGCGTGTGCTGAGCAACTCCTTCGGCTTCGGCGGCAGCAACTGCAGCCTGGTGCTGGGCGCGTGAGCGGCGCGCGCTGCTTCGTGGGCGGGCTGGCGCTGCTCGGCCCGGGACTGCCGAGCTGGGCGGACGCCGAGCCGGTGCTGGCCGGGCGCCAGTCTTGGCAAGACGCGGCCCCGGTGATCCCGCCGCCCGCCCTGCTGGCGCCGACCGAACGCCGCCGCACCAGCCTGGTGGTGCGCCTGGCGCTGGCCGCCGCCGGCGCGGCGGTGCAGGCCGCCGGCGTGGCGCCGGACAGGGTAGAAACGGTGTTCAGCAGCTCCAACGGCGACGGCGCGGTGGTCGGCGCCATCCTGGACAGCTTGGCGGCCGAGGATGGCGAGGTCTCGCCCACGCAGTTCCACAACTCGGTGCACAACGCCGCCGCCGGGTACTGGGGCATCGGCGCGCATTCCACGCAGCCCTCCATCAGCCTCGGTTGTCATCAGGACAGCTTTCCGCTCGGCCTGCTGCAGGCGGCGGCGCAGGTGGCCGGGCGAGGCGTGTCCGTGCTGTTCTGCGCCTATGACGCGCCGCTGGCCGGGCCGCTGGGGCCGCTGCACCAGGTGGACTTTCCCTTTGCCATGGCCTGCGTGCTGACGCCGGAGCCGGTGGCCGGCACGCGCGGGATGCTGACCGTGCGCCATCAGGCCGGCGCGGCGGCGGAAACGCCTTCCCCCTGGAATGCGCTGGGCGCCGCCAACCCGGCCGCGCGCGCCCTGCCGGTGCTGGCGGCGCTGGCCGCCGGAAAGCCCGCCACGATCGTCCAACCCCTGTTGGACGAAGGGCATGTGAGCATCGAGGTCGCGCCGTGCTGATCGACCACGCCGGCATCGCCGCCCTGGTGCCACATGCCGGCAGCATGTGCCTGCTGGACCGCGTGACGGGCTGGGATGCCGACAGCATCCGCGCCGCCGCCACGGGCCACCGGAACGTGGCCAACCCGTTGCGGCGGGACGGGCTGCTGCCGGCGGTCTGCGGCGTGGAATACGCCTTGCAGGCCATGGCGGTGCATGGCGCCCTGACCGGCGGCGAGGGGCAGCCGCAGCCCGCCGGCTTTCTGGCCAGCCTGCGCAACCTGTCGCTGGCGGCCACGCGGCTGGACGACGTGGCCGAGGACCTGCTGGTGGAGGCCACGGCGCTGGCGCGGGAAGCGCGCTCCTTTGTTTACAGCTTTTCCGTCGCCGCCGGGGGGCGCGTGCTGCTGGCCGGGCAGGCGGCGATCATCATTCCGGAGCATTCCGCATGAAGCGCGCCCTGGTCACCGGCGGCGGCAGCCCGATCGGCACCGCCATCGCCCGCAGGCTGGCTGCCGAGGGGCTGCACGTCATCCTGCACGCCCACCGCAACATCGCCGGCGCGCAGGCCGAGGCGCATGCGCTGCGCGAGGCGGGCCGCAGCGCCGAGGCCGTCAGCTTCGATGTCACGGACGCCGCCATTTGCGATGCGGCGATGAATGCCCTGCTGGAATCCGGCCCCATCCAGGTGCTGGTGCACAACGCCGGCACGCATGACGACGCGCCCATGGCCGGCATGAGCGCCAAGCAGTGGCATGGCGTGATCGACGTCTCGCTGAACGGCTTCTTCCACGTGGCGCAGCCGCTGCTGCTGCCGATGATCGGCACCCGCTGGGGGCGGGTGGTCGCCATCTCCTCCGTGTCCGCGATCATGGGCAACCGGGGGCAGGCCAACTACGCGGCGGCCAAGGCGGGTCTGTCGGGGGCGGTGCGGTCGATCTCCATGGAATGCGCGTCGCGCGGGGTGACGGCCAACGTGGTGGCGCCGGGGGTGATCGAGAGCCCGGCGGTGGAGGCCGTCATGACGCGCGAGCAGATCAGCCGCATGGTGCCCGCCAAGCGCGCCGGCAAGCCGGAGGAGGTGGCGGAATTGGTGGCCTTCCTGGCTTCCGACCGCGCTGCCTACATCAGCGGCCAGACCATCTCGATCAACGGCGGCATGGCCTAGAACCAGGCGATCAGCCCGAGCCCCGCGACCATCAGCAGCCCGCCAATCACCCGGCCCAGGCCGGCGGCGCGGACCTCGAACCCCAGCAGCCCGTAATGGTCCATCACCAGCGAGGTGATGACGGCGGCGGTGACCGTCAGGCCCATGAAGACCGCCGCCCCCAGCTTCTCCGCCATCAGCATCATGCTGAAGACGTAGATCGCGCCCAGCACGCCGCCAACCCAGCCCCACCAGGGCACCGCGGCGACGCCGGCGCCCGGCGGCAGCTTCTGCCCGCTGACCACGGCGGCCAGCAGCGCCGTGGCCAGCGCCACGGCGAAGACCACCACGACACTCCACAACGGTTGCTCCAGACCTTTCCGCAAGGTGGTGTTGCTGCCGCTCTGGACGGTGTTGAGGATGCCCGCCCCGAAGGCGAAGGCGACCAGGACCCATTGCATGGCGTGTTTCCGGCTCCGGTGCTGCGGGGGGAACACCCGCGCGGCGGGTGCCGTTGCACCGGCGGGCCGCCGCAGCTTGGCAAGGCACGTTGCAAATCGGCCATGCCGGCCGGGGCACCCGCCTTGACGGGCGGCGACCGGCACCTGCCCCGGTGGCCCGCGCGGGTTGCCGAGCGGGCCTTCCCTTCGTTAAAACGGCGGCATCGTTCTGGGAGAGGAACCGATGCCGCTGGACGCCCCCACCCCCGAGGCCGCCATCCTGGCCGAGCGCTGCGACGTGCTGGTGATCGGCGGTGGCCCCGCCGGCGCCACGGCCGCCGCCCTGCTGGCGGCGCGCGGCCGCAAGGTGGTGATGGTGGAAAAAGCGGTGCATCCGCGCTTCCATATCGGCGAATCGCTGCTGCCGCAGAACCTGCGCATCTTCGAGAAGCTGGGCGTGGCGGAACAGGTGCGGGCGCTCGGCGTGTTCAAGCCCGGCGCCTCCTTTATTTCGGACGAGCACGGAGCGAAGGTGTCCTTCGCCTTCGCCGACGGCATCAACAAGAACTACACCCACAGCTATCAGGTGAAGCGCGCGGAGTTCGACGAGCTCTTGTTCCGCAACGCGGCGGCCAAGGGTGTCGAGACACATGAAGGCACGCGGGTGCTGGACGTGGCGCTGGACGCCGTGCATGGCTCCCGCGTCACGGCGCGGGGGCCGGACGGCGCCACCCGCACTTGGCTGGCGCGCTTCGTGGTGGATGCCTCGGGCCGCGACACGCTGCTGGCCACCAGCCAGGGCGCCAAGCAGCGCAACCCGGACAACAACACCGCCGCCTTGTACGGCCACTTCCGCGGCGTCACCCCCTGCGAGGGATGCCACGAAGGCAACATCACCATCCACCTGCTGGAACAGGGCTGGGCGTGGCTGATCCCGCTGCCCGGCGGGCTGACCAGCATCGGCATCGTGTCCACGCCGGAATTCTTCAAGACGCGTTCGGGCGGCGTGGCGGAGTTCCTGTTGAGCAGCCTGGACCGCAGCCCCTCCATCCGTGCCCGGATGGCCGGGGCGGAGCTGGTGTCCGAGGTCACCACCACCGGCAACTACTCCTACCGCGCCAGGGAGATGCTGGGGGACGGGTGGCTGATGGTGGGCGACGCCTTCGCTTTCATCGACCCCGTCTTCTCGTCCGGCGTGATGCTGGCGATGGCGAGCGCCGAGCTGGGGGCAGAGGCGGTGGATGCCTGGCTGGATGACCCGCGCAAGGCCGCGGCGCCGATGCGCACCTTCGAGCGCAAGGTGCGGCGCGCCATCGGCTCCATGTCGTGGCTGATCTATCGCATCAACCAGCCGGTGCTGCGCGACATGTTCATGCAGCCCTCCAACCGGTTCCGCATGCGGGACGGGCTGGTGAGCCTGTTGGCGGGGGACGTGCACGCCAACACCAACCGGCAGCTGCCCGTGCTGGCCTTCAAGGCCACCTACGGCGTGCTGAGCGTGGCGCACCGCCTGGGCTACCGCCTGCGGGGCGGCACGCTGCGCAAGACCCCGACCGCCGCCTGACACCGAGGAGCCGCCCCGATGCGCCGACTGCTTGCCGCCTCCCTGCTTTGCCTGGGGCTCGCCGCCTGCGGCACCACCCAGGTCAGCATGCCCTATTCCGCGACCGCCACGCCCGTCGCGGTCGGCCGCCCGGTGGTGACGGTGGCCGCCGTCACCGACCGCCGCGAGGACGGGCGCGAGGACGCCAACTGGATCGGCACCATCCGCGGCGGCTTCGGCAACCCGATCAAGCGACTGGAGGCCGACCGACCGGTGACCGAGGTGGTGCGCGCCGCATTCACCGACGGCCTGGCCGCCCGCGGCATGCTGGCCCAGGGCACCGGGCGCTATGCCCTGTCGGTCGAGGTGCTGCAGTTCAAGTCGGACCAGCTGTCGCGCCGTGAGGCGACCGTCGAGTTCCGCGTCTCCCTGGCCCCCGCGACGGGCGGCCCGCCGGTGCTGGTGGTGCAGGAGCGCGCCAACCAGGTGGGCGGCAGCGCCATCACGCTGACGGCCGGCGTGTTCGGCTCGCTGGACGACCTGCGGGCCATCGCGCTCAGCACCATGAACGAGGCGGTGGACCGCGTGCTGAACCGCCCGGACTTCGCCGCCGCGCTGCGGTAGTTCCAAACAACGGAACGGGTGACAAGGCAACGGTTCGGCTTCACACTGATGCCCGAGACGGCAACGAATGCCGCCGGGACTCCATCGGGAGGAGCAGGACCAAGCATGATCAGCCGCCGCCTCATGGCGGGCAGCGCTTTGGCGGGCACCGCCGCCGCGCTGGCCGCCCCCGCCATCGCCCAGACCGCGCCCGAGATCCGTTGGCGCATGGCCAGCAGCTTTCCCCGCTCGCTCGATACCATCTACGGCGCCGGCGACCATGTGGCCAAGCGCGTGGCGGCTATGACCGACGGCAAGTTCCAGATCCGCGCCTTTCCGGCCGGCGAGCTGGTGCCCGGGCTGCAGGTAGCCGATGCGGTGCAGGCCGGCACGGTGGAATGCGCCCACACCGCCTCCTACTACTTCACCGGCAAGGACCCGACCTTCGCCTTCGATGGCGCGGTGCCCTTCGGGCTGAACGCGCGGCAGATCAACGCCTGGCTGCAGCAGGGCGGCGGACGCGAGGTGATGCGCGACTTCTTCGCCGGCTACAACATCGTCTCCATCCCGGCCGGCAACACGGGCGCGCAGATGGGCGGCTGGTTCCGCAAGGAGATCAAGACCGTCGCGGACCTGAACGGGCTGAAGTTCCGCATCGCCGGCATCGCGGGCGCCATGATGCAGAAGCTCGGCGTCATTCCGCAGCAGATCGCGGGCGGCGATATCTATCCTTCGCTGGAAAAGGGCACCATCGACGCCGCCGAATGGGTGGGGCCCTATGACGACGAGAAGCTGGGCTTCAACCGGGTCGCGCCCTTCTACTACTACCCGGGGTTCTGGGAAGGCTCGCTGAACCTGTCGCTCTACGTCAACAAGGCGACGTTCGACGCACTGCCGGCCACCTACAAGGAAGTGCTGGAAAGCGCCTGCCGCGACAGCACCATCGAGACGCTGGCCAAGTACGACGTGCAGAACCCCGCCGCGCTGCGCCGGCTGGTGGCCGCCGGCACCCAGCTGCGGCCCTTCCCGCGCGAGGTGATGCAGGCCGCCTACAAGGCTGCCTTCGAGCTGTACGACGAGATCTCGGCCAAGAACGCCGACTTCAAGAAGGTCTACGACCACTGGAAGTCGTTCCGCGACGCCGAGTACGGGTGGTTCCGCGTCACCGAATACAGCTTCGACCAGTTCGCCTATTTCATGTATGGGCAGGAACAGCAGCAGCAGCCGGCCACGCCGCGCCGCTGACCTTCACCGATACGCTGAGGAGCCGCCCGCCCCATGGGTCCCTTTCTGGCATACAGCCGCTTCATGGACCGGGTGAGCGGCGCCTTCGGTCTGGTCGCCGACTGGATGGTGCTGCTGGCCTGCCTGATCAGCGCCGGCAACGCCACCATGCGCTACACCGTCAACTACAGCTCCAACGCCTGGCTGGAGGTGCAGTGGTACCTATTCGCCGGCATTGTCATGCTCGGCGCCTCCTATACGCTGGTGCGCAACGAGCATGTGCGCGTGGACCTCGTCTACGGCAGCATGGGCCCGCGCGGAAAGCTGTGGATCGATGTCTTCGGCATTATCCTGTTCCTGCTGCCCGCCATGGCGCTGCTGACCTGGATGACCTGGCCCTTCTTTCTCGACGCCTTGCAGCGCAACGAGCATTCCTCCAACGCCGGCGGCCTGCTGCGCTGGCCGGTGAAGCTGCTGCTGCCGCTGGGCTTCCTGCTGCTGACGCTGCAGGGGCTGGCGGAACTGATCAAGCGCATCGCGCTCCTCCGCGGCATTCAGCCGTCGGGCGAGGTGGTGGTCGAATACGTACGCCCCGAACAGTAAGATCCCGGAAGACCACGCCCGATGCTGTCCCTTGAGGTGATGCCGCCGCTGATGTTCGGCGGCCTCGTCGTGTTCCTGCTGATCGGCTTTCCGGTCGCCTTCTCGCTCGCCGCGGTGGGCCTGTTCTTCGGCTTTCTGTCGATCGAGCTGGGCTTCTTCACCACCGCCTATCTAGGCAACCTGCCGCTGCGCGTCTTCGGCATCATGTCCAACGACCTGCTGCTGGCCATCCCCTTCTTCACGCTGATGGGCGCCATCCTGGAGCGATGCGGGCTGGCCGAGGACCTGCTGGAAGGCACCGGGCAGCTCTTCGGCAAGGTGCCGGGCGGGCTGGCCTATGCCGTCATCCTGGTGGGTGCGGTGCTCGGCGCCATCACCGGCACCGTCGCCGCCTCGGTCATCGCCATGGGCATGATCAGCCTGCCGATCATGATCAAGTACGGCTACGACATGCGGATCGCGACCGGCGTCATCGCCGCGTCCGGCACCATCACGCAGGTGATCCCGCCCTCGCTGGTGCTGATCATCCTGGGCGACCAGCTCGGCAAGTCGGTGGGTGACATGTATGCCGGCGCCATCGGGCCCAGCATCATGCAGGTGCTGCTGTTCATCGGCTTCATCGCCGCCGTCTCCATCTTCCAGCCCAAGCGTGTGCCGCCGCTGCCGGACGAAGCGCTGGGTCCTAGAGGCTGGCCGCTGATCTGGCGCGTGCTGAAGGGCATGGTGCCTTGCATCGTGCTGATCTTCCTGGTCCTCGGCACCATCTTTCTGGGCCTGGCCACGCCGACGGAGGCGGGCGCCATGGGTGCCGTTGGCGCCGTGGCGCTGGCCGCCGTCAACCGCCGCCTGACCTGGCCACTGATCAACCAGGCCATGCAGAACACCATGCGGCTGACCGCCATGGTGATCTTCATCCTGGTCGGCTCCACCGTCTTTTCCCTGGTGTTCCAGGGCGTCGACGGCGGCTTGTGGATCGAGCACCTGTTGTCGCACCTGCCGGGCGGTCAGGCGGGGTTCCTGATCTTCGTCAACATCTTCATCTTCTTTCTGGCCTTCTTCCTGGACTTCTTCGAGATCGTGTTCATCGTCGTGCCGCTGCTGGTGCCGCCGGCGATCAAGCTGGACATCAACCTCGTCTGGTTCGGCGTGCTGCTGTGCGTGAACATGCAGACCAGCTTCATGCACCCGCCCTTCGGCTTCGCGCTGTTCTACCTGCGCGGCATCGCGCCCAAGACCGTCCGCTCGCGCGACATCTACTGGGGCGCCATTCCCTGGGTGGGGCTGCAGCTTATCCTGGTCGCCATCGTGATCTTCTGGCCGCAAAGCGTCACCTACTGGCTGGAAGAGGGCAATGGCGTCGATCCGAGCACGGTGAAGATCGAGATCCCGATGTCCGACATCCCCGAGGACAACGCACCGATCACCTTCAAATGACCGGGCGGCGCGCCAGCCGCATCCACAGCGCGGCCAGTGCCGGCGTGGCGAAGACCGGCAGGGCGGTCAGGGCCAGCAGCAGGTTCGCCTGGGGCGGCAGCGCGGCGCCGCAGGCCACCCACACCAGGGTGACGTTGCGGTAGCCACCCATCAGCAGCGCGTCCGGCACCCGCCGGCCGCGCTGCGCCAGCAGCACGGCCACGGTGCCCGCCAGCCCCGGCAGGCAGGCGAGCCCCAGCAGCCTGAGCGTCCCCGCGGGATCGCCGAGCAGCAGGGGGGCCAAGCCGCTCATGCGCCCCATGGCGGTGACGGACAGCGCCACCACCGTCAGCCCCGCGCAGCCACGCCGCGCGCCCACGCCCGACAGCGGCGGCCAGCGGCGCAGCGGCAGTGCCAATAGCGCCGGCAGGGCGGTCAACATCCAAAGCCGCCCCGCCAGGGCTTCCGGCGCCAGCACGCCGCCGGCCCCCAGCAGCATGGCCACCACCGGCAGCAGCACCGGCGCCGCCGCCGTGCTGGCCACCACGCCCAGCAGGCTGCGCCGGCCATCCAGCCCCAGGGCGGCGGCCAACCCGATGGCCCCCGCGCCGGCCGGCGCCGCCGCCGCCAGCGCGGCGGCAATGCCGAGCGGGGCCTCCGCGCCGCTGACCTCCGCCATGCTCCAGGCCAGGGCGGGTGCGCCGAGCCCCAGGCACAGGGCCAGCAGCAAAGGTTGGCCGAGCCCTTCCCGCAGCGGCAGGCTCTGGCCGTCCTTCCAGCCACGCGCCGGCAGCGCCAGCACGCCCAGCAGGGTGGTCAGCGCCAGCAGCGGCGGCGCCAAGACTGCCGCTGCGGCCGCCAGCGGCGGCAGCAGCAACCCGAGCGCCATGGCGCCGACCGGCAGCAGCGCCACCACCCGCCGCAGCGACGCATCGCCCCTGGGCATGACATCCCCGCCGGGGCTGGCCACCACCGCTACCACGGCCGCCCCTCCGCCGCCGGGGCCGGTTGCGCGGGCGGAACCTGGGGAGGCGGTGCCTGGCGTATCCAGGCACCGGCCGGTGCCGCCACGGGGCGGCCGCCTTGCCCCGGTTGCGGCAGGGTGGCCGCGGCCAGGGGCAGCCCGGCCAGCAGCAGAAAGAGGGGTGCGGATTGCATGGGGAGCCTCCGGCCTGCGCCGGCAGGGGTGCCGGCAGGCCGCATGCCACACCCGCGCGGCGCTTTCGGTCCTGAGAAGGCGGTGGATTCCGTCCGAAAGATCGCCGAAATTGTTGCGATCCGACACGAAAGGTACAGCGCCATGCCCCCTGGCGCCTTTCCCTCGCCGTCGCTGCCGGTCGGCGGCTTCACGCTGGACGAGGCCCAGGCCACGCTGCTCGCCCCGGACGGGGCCCGGGTGCCGCTGCGGCCCAAGACCTTCGCGCTGCTGCGGCTGCTGGCGCGGCACCGGGGGCACGTGGTCGAGCGGCAGCAGATCCTGGACGAGGTCTGGGCGGGGCTGACGGTGACGGATGACAACGTCACCCAGTGCATCGGCGAGATCCGCCGCGCGCTGGGGGAGGAAGGCGGCCGCCTGCTGCGCACGGTGCCGCGCCGGGGCTACCTGCTGGCGGCGGAGCCGGCGCCCCCGCCGCAGCACGCCACGGCGGCGCCCCCCCGGCGCACGGCGCGGTGGGCCTGGGTGGCGGTGCCGGTCGTGCTGCTGGTGGCGCTCGGCGCCGGCGGCTGGACCACGCGCCAGCGCCTGGTGGAACCCGCCCCCCTGGCCTTGGCCGGCGGCAGCGGGGCCGAAGCCCGGGCGCTGTTCGACCAGGGCAGGGCCATGGCCTATCGCGGCCAGGGCGGGCGCGCCGACAACTGGCTGACGGCGCGGCGGTTGTTCGAGCGTGCGATCGCCGCCGACCCGCACTTCGCGCAAGCCTATGTGGAAGCGGCCTTCACCTATACGAACATGGCCACCAGCGGCCTGAGCACGGACCCGGCCGGCGACCTGGACAGCGCGGCCGCCCTGGTGTGGGATGCGGTGCGGCTGGCGCCGGACCTGGCCGTGGTGCGGGCTGCGGAAGGGGCCGTGCTGCGGCTGCAGCGCCGCCCGGCGGAAGCGTTGCAGGCATACCGGGAAGCGGTGCGGCTGGACCCGCTGCAATATCCGTCCCGCGCCAATGCGGGGCTGATGCTGATCCTGGTGGGGCGGCCGCAGGAGGCGGCGGAGCCGGTGCTGGAAGCCATGGCGCTGGCCGAAAGCAACCACAGCTTCACCGGCACGTGGCTGACCTACCTGGGCATCGCCGAGCTACAGATGGGCGTGGGCGATTTCGGTGCCGAGCGCTTCCGGCGATCGCTGGAGCGGCAGGCCTTTCTGGCGCCCGACACCCGCCGCCTGTTTCTGGCCGCCGCCCTGGCGCTGCAGGGGCAGGCCGAAGCCGCCGGCGTGCTGGTGCGCGAGGTGCTGGCCCGGCAGCCGGCGATGACGGCCACGCGGCTCCGCCAGGCCGAACTGTCCGACGACCCCGCCTATCTGGCGAACCAGGCCAATCTCTACCGGGGCCTCAAGCTGGCGGGGCTGCCGGACTGACGGCAGGGCTACATGGAGCCGTCGCTGCCGGCAGACCCGCCGTCGCCGTCGCCGCCACCATCGCCGCCGCCGCTGCCGTCATCGCCCCGGGGCTCGTCCAGCTTCTTGCGGATGGTCTTGAGTTCGTCGCGCAGCTTCCGCAACTGGTCGTGCAGGCTGTCGACCTCGGTACGGGTGACGGCCTTGTCCTTGGGCTGCGGGGCGGGCGGTGCGGGAGCGGCCATGGCGATCCTCCATCCGGCGATGGATGGAATGATAGCGAAACGATGGCCGCTGTCACCCCCGATCAATAGGTGCTGAAGATGCGGGCGATCTCCGCCGGGTCCCGCGTCACGGTCAGGGCCATGGCCAGCAGGATCCGGGCCTTCTGCGGGGTCAGGTTGTCCGCCACCAGAAAGCCCAGCTCGCGCAGCCGGGTGCCCTGGAACACGCGGCCGCTGCCGGCCCGGGTGGCCTGCATGACGATGACGCCGTCCTGCACCGCCTGCCGCAGCGGCTCCACCTCGCCCGGGCCGCAAAAGCCGGGGGCGAAGCCGGCGGATACGATGCCCTGCGCGCCCGCTTCCAGAAAGGCGCGCACCGCCGTGCCGTCCGCGCCCGCGTAGGAATAGCTGATGTCGACGCGCGGCAGGGCGTCCAGCCTGCGGATATCGAACTCGGTGTCCGGCGCGCCGCGCCGCAGCGGGCGGCGGTAGAAGGCGATCGTGTCGCCATCCGCGTGGCCCAGCGCGCCGAAGTCGGCGGTGCGGAAGGTTTGCATGCGGAAGGTGGAGGTCTTGGTGACGTCGCGCGCCGCCATGATCTCGTCGTTCAGCACGGTCAGCACGCCGAGTCCGCGCGCCTCCGGACTGGCGGCGACGCGGATGGCGTTGGCGAGGTTCATGCCCGCATCGGTCGACAGGGCCTGCGCCGGGCGCTGCGAGCCCACCAGCACCACGGGGATGGACACCTTCAGCGCCAGGTTCAGCGCGTAGGCGGTTTCCTCCAGCGAGGCGGTGCCATGCCCGATGACGATGCCGGCCAGCCCGGGGTCCCCGGCCACCAGCCGGTCGCAGATCAGCACCAGCTCCTTCCACTCGGTGAAGCCGATGTTGGGGCTGGGCACGGCGCGGAAGCGCACCGGCGTGACATCCGCCCAATGCGCCACGTCCGGGAAATAGGCCAGGATCTCGTCGGCCTGCATCAGCCGGCCCGTCGCGCCGTAGTCCAGCGTATCGAACGGCCCGGCGCCGAGCGAGGAGATGGTGCCGCCGGTGCCGATAAAGGCGACGCGGGGTTTTGCCGATGCGGCCATGGCTGCGCTCCGAAACTGGGGAGCGCAGCCTAGATCGCGGCGGCGGGGGCGCCTACCCGGTGTCAGACGCGCTCGATCACCATGGCGATGCCCTGGCCGACGCCGATGCACATGGTGGCCAGGGCGTAGCGTGCCTTCCGGCGGTGCAGCTCGGCCACCGCTGTCAGCACGATGCGGGCGCCGGACATGCCGAGCGGATGGCCCAGCGCGATGGCGCCGCCATTGGGGTTCACGTGCTCGGCATCGTCCGGCAGGCCGAGGTCGCGCATCACCGCCAGGGCCTGCGACGCGAAGGCCTCGTTCAGCTCGATCACGTCCATGTCCGCCAGCGTCAGCCCCGCCTTGGCCAGCACCTTTCTGGTGGCGGGGGAGGGGCCGAAGCCCATGATGCGCGGTGCCACCCCGGCGGTGGCCATGGCCACCACGCGGGCGCGCGGGGTCAGGCCATGGCGGCCGGCTGCAGCCTCGCTGGCCAGGATGATGGCGGCCGCGCCGTCGTTGACGCCCGAGGCGTTGCCGGCGGTCACGGAGCCGCCTTCCTTGCGGAACGGCGTGCCGAGCTTGGCGAGCCCTTCCAACGTGGTTTCGGGACGCGGGTGCTCGTCCTGCGACACGATGGTGGGGTCGCCCTTGCGGCGGCGGATCTCAACGGGAACGATCTCCTCCGCGAAGCGCCCGGCCTCCATGGCCGCCTTGGCGCGCTGCTGGCTGCGAAAGGCGAAGAGGTCCTGGTCCTGGCGGGAGATCTGGAAGTCCTGCGCCACGTTCTCGCCCGTCTCGGGCATGGAATCGACGCCGTACTGCGCCTTCATCAGCGGGTTCACGAAGCGCCAGCCGATGGTGGTGTCGTAGATCTCGGCGGCGCGGCCGAAGGCCTCGGTGCTTTTGCCCTGCACGAAGGGTGCGCGCGTCATGCTTTCCACGCCGCCCGCCAGCATCAGCTCCGTTTCGCCCGCCTTGATGGCACGGGCCGCCATGCCGGTCGCATCCATGCCGGAGCCGCACAGGCGGTTGATGGTGCTGCCCGGCACGCTGTCCGGCAACCCGGCCAGCAGCGAGGACATGCGCGCCACGTTGCGGTTGTCCTCGCCGGCTTGGTTGGCGCAGCCGAAGATCACGTCCTCGACCGCCGACCAGTCCACGCCGGGGTTGCGGGCCATCAGCGCCTTGATGGGAATGGCACCCAGGTCGTCCGGGCGCACAGCAGCGAGCGCGCCGGCGTAGCGGCCAATCGGCGTGCGGATGGCGTCGCAGATGAAGGCTTCGGTCATTCTTCGTGTTTCCTCGTCGGCTCAGGCGGCGCGGGTCAGCGGGGCGCCGGTCTGCGCCTGCAGCGCTTCCAGCGTCAGACCGGGGATCATGTCCACCACCCCGAAGCCGGAGGGTGTCACCTCGATGACCGCCAGGTTGGTGTAGATGCGCGTCACGGCGCCCAGCGCCGTCAACGGGTAGGAGCATTCCCGCACCAGCTTGGGCTGGCCGTCCTTGGTGGTGTGTTCCATCAGCACCCACAGCCGCTTGGCGCCGGCGGACAGGTCCATGGCGCCGCCCACGGCGGGGGCGCTGTCGGCGGCCGAGGTCGCCCAGTTGGCGATGTCGCCGTTCTGCGCGACCTCGAAGGCGCCCAGCACGCACAGGTCCAGGTGGCCGCCGCGGATGATCGAGAAGCTGTCCGCCTGGTGAAAGAAGCTGCCGCCGGGGTGCAACGTCACCTGCTGCTTGCCGGCGTTGATCAGCCAGGGGTCCGCCTGCTCCGGCGCCGGGGCGGGGCCCATGCCCAGCAGCCCGTTCTCGGAATGGAAGATGACCTCCCGCTCGCGCGGCACGTAGTCGGCCACCAGCGTCGGCAGCCCGATGCCGAGGTTGACGTACCAGCCTTCCGGGATGTCGCGCGCCATGCGCTCGGCCATCTGCTTGCGGGTCATGGGCTGCACGGTGGTGGCGCTCATGCCGCCTGCTCCTGCGCGTTGTCGACGGGCACGTGCACCACGCGCTTCACGTAGATGCCCGGGGTGATGACGGCTTCCGGCGGGATGCCGCCGAGGTCGACGATGCGGTTGGCCTGGACGATGGTCAGCGCCGCCGCCGTGGCCATCACCGGGTTGAAGTTGCGGCCGCTGGAGCGGAAGGTCAGGTTGCCCCAGCGGTCCGCCAGCTCGGCCTGTACCAGCGCCACGTCGCCCTTCAGGGCGGTTTCCAGCACGCAGCCGCGCCCCTCGAACTCGGCGGAGGGCTTGCCCTTGGCGAGCAGCGTGCCGAAGCCGGTGGGGGTGTAGAAGGCCGGGATGCCGGCGCCGGCGGCGCGCAGCCGCTCGGCCAGCGTGCCCTGCGGCACCACTTCCAGCTCGATCTCGTTGTTGCGGAACAGCTCCTCGAACACCACCGAGCCGGCGCTGCGCGGATAGGAGCAGATGATCTTGCGGACACGCCGCAGCTCCAGCAGCTTTGCCAGCCCGACGCGCCCGGCGCCGGCATTGTTGGCCACCACCGTGAGCCCCTTGGCCCCTTGCTCGATCAACCCGTCGATCAGCGCGTCCGGCTGCCCGACGGAGCCGAAGCCACCGACCAGCACCGTGCTGCCGTCCCGAATGCCGGCCATGGCGTCCGCCATGGCGCGCACCGTCTTGTCGATCATGCCGTTCTCCCCGTTTGGACCGGAGCTTGATCCCCTCGGGCGATCCGCGCAACACTGTGCGATATGCGCACAGAATTCGGCGATACCCTGGGTGGCCTGGCCCGTGGCCTTGCGGTGATCGAGGCTTTCAATCCGCTGCGGCCCCGCGCCACGATCGCCGACATCGCCCGGGCCACCGGCCTGACGCGCGCCGCCGCCCGGCGTTGCCTGCTGACGCTGCAGGGCCTGGGATACGCCGAGTTCGACGGCAAGTTCTTTACGCTGACGCCGCGCGTGCTGCGCCTCGGCGGTGCCTACCTGTCAAGCACGGCCCTCCCCGACATCCTGCAGCCGGAGCTGGAAGCGGTGCGCGAGGCTACGCACGAGTCCTGTTCCGCCGCCATCCTGGACGGGCCGGACGTGATCTACGTGGCGCGCAGCGCGGCGCAACGCATCATGTCGGTTTCGCTCGGCGTCGGCAGCCGGCTGCCGGCGCATTGCACGTCGTTGGGGCGGGCGGTGCTGTCCACCTGGGGCGATGCGCGGCTGGACGCCTTTCTGGCCACGGTGCCGGACGGCGCGGCGGCGCATACCCGCGCGGCCGTGCTGGCCGCACGTGCCGCCGGCCATGCGTTGGTGAACGAGGAACTGGAGCCGGGCCTGAGGTCGGTTGCCATGCCAGTGCGGGACATGCGCGGGCGCTGCGTGGCGGCGATCAACATCGGCGCCCATGCCGGGCGGGCGACGGACGCGGTGCTGGAACAGCTTTACCTGCCCGCCCTGCGGCTGGCGGTGCAGCGGCTGGCGCAGCGCATTCCCGGATAAGAAAAAGGCCCGGGCGTTGCCGCCCGGGCCGTGTCGGTCAGGCCAGGAAGGACCGCAGCGCGCGGCCCCGGCGGGACTGCTGCAGCTTCTTCAGCGCCTTGGCCTCGATCTGCCGAATACGCTCGCGGGTCACATTGAAGGTGCGGCCCACCTCTTCCAGCGTGTGCTCATTCTCGGCGCCGATGCCGAAGCGCATGCGCAGGATACGCTCCTCACGCGGGCTGAGGCCGGACAAGACGTTGGTCGCCGCGTCGCGGAGCGAGGAGCGGGCGGCCGCGTCGAACGGCATCACCGCGTTCTCGTCCTCGATCAGGTCGCCCAGGCGGCCGTCATCCTCTTCGCCGATCGGCGCTTCCAGGCTGATCGGCTCGCGCGCCAGGCGCTGCACGGTGCGCACCTTGTCGGGCGACATGCCCAGCTCGCCCGCCAGCTCTTCCGGCGTCGGCTCGCGGCCGGCCTTCTGCGCGAAGCGGCGGCTGGTACGCGCCACCTTGGCCGCCGTCTCCGTCATGTGCACGGGAACGCGGATGGTGCGCGACTGGTCGGCGATCGAGCGGGTGATCGCCTGCCGCACCCACCAAGTGGCGTAGGTGCCGAACTTGAAGCCACGGCGCCAGTCGAACTTCTCGACCGCGCGCATCAGGCCGATGTTGCCTTCCTGGATCAGGTCACCAAACATCAGGCCACGGTTGCGGTAGCGCTTGGCGATATGCACCACGAGGCGGAGGTTGGCCTGGACCAGTTCCTCCTTCGCGCGACGCATCTGGCGCTCGCCCTGGGCCACGGCGTTGCAGACATCGCGCAGGCGCTGCGCGGACAGGCCGTTCTCTTCTTCCAGCAGCGCGATGCTGCCGCGCACGCTGGCCAGCTCGCCCGCCAGATCCACGGCGGGGGCGCCACGGCGGCGGGGCTTTTCCAGCTTCAGCACGGGGGCGATGGCCTTCTCGCTGCCATCCCACAGCCGCAGGAACTCGGCATGCGGCACGCCGGCGGCCTGCGCGGCGCGCGAGGCGCGGCCGTCCAGCGCCATCAGCTTGCGCTTGGCCTCCCGCACCGTGCCCACCAGCACGTCCAGCCGCGCCGGGCGCAGGTGCACGTTGGCCAGCAGGCCGGCCAGCTCCAGCCGCAGCGCTTCCACGCCGGCGGCATCCAGGGTCGGCAGCGTGGCGCGGGCGGCGAACAGTGCCTCGAAGGAGGCAAGCACCTCCGGCTTCATCTTCTCTTCCAGCGTGGAATGCACGCCGGGCTCGGCCTCGTCGCCCTCGGGGCTGGCTTCCACGGACTGCGCGGCGTCGGCGGCGGCCATGGCCTCCACCTCCACCATGTCACGCAGCGGCGCCTGGCCCTGCACCATGGCGTCGTACCAGGCGGTCAGCAGGGTGAAGGTGGCGGGGTGCTCGCACAGCCCGGCCATCATGTCGTCGCGCCCGGCCTCGATCCGCTGGGCGACGGCGATCTCCGCCTCGCGCGTCAGCAGGTCGGTGCCGCTCATCTCGCGCAGGAACATGCGCACCGGGTCGTCGGTGCGGCTCATCGTCGCTTCGTCGACGTTGCCGTCCGAACCGGCGGCGTCGCGGGCCACCACCACGCCGTTCTCGTCGACGGTGGGCTCGGCGCCGTCCTCGCCATCCTCTGCATCCGGGCGCTCGGCATCCGGCTCCGGCTGGCCCTCGTCATCTTCGCCGACCCAGGCGCTCGGCGCCGCGGCGGGGGCATCGCCCTCGCCACGCCGGCCCCAGGCCCCGTCGTTGAAGCCCTCGAAGCCGCCCGTCCGCGCGCGCAGGGCGGGCTCGTTCTCTGCCTCGTCCTGATCCATTGCTGCCTGCGTAAACATCCCGTCCATGCTCAGCCCTGCGCTCCTTCATTGGGGTGCGGAGGACCACTCCGCTCCGCCGCCGGCACGCCGCCCCCCAAAACACAACAGGCCGCCCGGGTCACCGCGAAAGCGGAGCTGAGGCGACACGACGTTGGGAGGGCGCGTTTCGGCTGCCAGGACCTTACATAGGCAGTCCCACGGCGAAGCACACCCTAAAACTGTCATGAAGACCGCGGGTTGCCGTTGGGCAGTCATGCAAAGAAGGCGTGCAGCGGCCAGGCACAGCCCCGGGAACAGCGCGGAGGCATGCTGCCAGGGTCTTAGGCGGAGCCATGGCGGACGCGCAAGAGCGGCGCACTCGAGGTGAAAATGGCGCGGGATCGGCCAGAATGCCTGCGAGGCAGTCAATCGCGTCCGTGGCATGAGAGAAAAGGTGGCAGGGCGGCCAGATCACCGCTTGCCCCTTCCCGGGGGCAGGGCGGACAGTAAGACCTCCTTCCCCGAACTTCCCATTGAGCGAGACGCGTGCCAGCCACCGCCGAGAACGACAGCAGCCTCCGTACCCTGTCACGCGCGTCCAGCCTGCTGCGGCACCTAGCTGGCGCGCCAATGCGCTGCTGGCGCCTGACCGACCTCGCCGCCGCGTCCGGGCTGCACAAGGCCACCGTGCACCGGCTGCTCGGCGGGCTGATCGCGGAAGGGCTGGTGCAGCCCATCCCCGGCGGCTACGCGCTGGGCGCCCAGTCCTGGCTGATCGGCCGCGCGGCGGCGCAGCGCTTCGACCTCGGTGGCTTCGCGGCGCCCCTGCTGCGCAGCATCGTGGCGGAAACCGGCGATGTGGCGCTGCTGGGCGTGATGGCCGGGCACCACGCGCATTGCGTGGCGCGGGAGGAAGGCGATTCCCCTATCCTGCCCACCTCCATCCGCGTCGGCGCGGTGCGGCCGCTGGGCTGTGGGGCACATGCCCTGGCGCTGCTGGCCGCTTTGCCCGACGCCGAGGTGCAGCGCGCCATCACGGCAACGGCCCCCGAACGGACCGGCCGCTACGCGGCGATCACCGATGGCTACCTGGCCGACAGCATCGCGGAAACGCGGGCGCAGGGCTATGCGCTCAACGAAGGGGTCATCGTGCCGGGCATGACGGCCATGGCGATGGTGGCGCGCGATGCCTGGGGCAGGCCGATCGCCGCCATCAGCTGCTCTGCCGTGTCCGACCGGATGCTGCCGGCGCGGCGCCCGGAAGTGCTCGCGCTGCTGCGTCAGGAGGTCGCCAAGCTGGAGCAGCGCCTGCGGCCCAACGGGGAGGCCTGACACGGAGGCCTCGGCACGGCATTCCACGGCAGCGCTCAGGAGATATCTTCCGGGGTGCCTTTGGAAGCACGCCCCCCAAACGTTGATTGACATTTGCCGCGCGTGGTTTGAACCTAATGGCACGTGAAAACGTGTCAAATGGGACACTGTCCCGGAGGGTTCGCCGATGCCGCACCAGCTTCCAGCCGCCCCGACGGCCCGGGCCTGACCATGTCCCTGGCCCTGGCTCCGCCCCCGGCCGATGCCACCCTGCGCGCGCTGTCCGCCGGCTTCGCGGCCCGGGCGGCCCTGCACGACCGCGACGCCAGCTTTCCCCACGAGAACATTGCCGAGTTGCGGCAGGCCGGGGTGCTGGCCCTGACCGTGCCGCGCCGCTGGGGCGGCCATGGCGGCGGGCTCGCCGAGGCGGCGGAGGCCGCCGGGCTGGTGGCCGAGGGATGCGCATCCACCGCGCTGGTGCTGCTGATGCAGCTGACGCAGCAGGCAGGCTTTCTGGGCAACCTGCGGGTGGCCGAGGCGCTGCGCGCGCGGGTGGCGCAGGATGCCGTGCGCTCCGGCGCCTTGTTGAACGCGTTGCGGGTGGAGCCGGAGCTGGGCTCGCCGTCGCGCGGCGGCCTGCCGCAAACCATCATTCGCCGCCAGCCGGACGGCGGGTGGCGCCTGGATGGGCGCAAGATCTATTCGACCGGTGCGCCGGGCCTGAGCTGGATGCTGGTCTGGGCCCGCGACGACGCCGAAAGCCCGCGCGTCGGCCTTGTGCTGGTGCCGGCGGCGGCGGCGGGCGTGCGGATCGTCGAAAGCTGGGACCATCTCGGCATGCGCGCGACCGGCAGCCACGACGTGGTGTTCGAGGACGTGGCCCTGCCGGCGGACTACGCCGCCGACCTGCGCCCGCCCGCCGAATGGGGGGCGCCGGAGGCCACCCAGGCCAGCTGGAACGCAGCCGGCCTGGGCGCGCTGTATTCCGGCATCGCCCGCGCCGCGCGCGACTGGACGGCACGTTTTCTCCGCGAACGGGTGCCGACCGGTCTCGGCGCGCCGCTGGCCACCCTGCCGCGCATGCAGGAAAAGCTGGGCGAGGTGGAGGCGCTGCTGGCCAGCAACGCCCGCCTGGTGGCCTCGCTCGCCGCCGACCATGACGCCGGCCGCCCGGCGGCGCCGGCCGAGGCCAATGCGCTGAAGTCGGTGCTGGTGGAGAACGCCATCCGAGCCGTGGAAACCGCGGCTCAGCTGGCCGGCAACCATGCCCTGAGCCGCGCCAACCCGATGGAGCGCCACCTGCGCGACGTCCTGTGCGGCCGCGTCCATGTCCCCACGGCCGAGGCAGCGCATGTCGCCGCCGGGCGCGCCCTGCTGCAGTCCCGCTGACGGAACCCTGCCATGACCCATTCCCTGCAGTTCATCGGCTTCACCTCGCATCGCGCGGGGTCGGAATCCCAGGCGCCCAGCGGCCCGTTTCTCGACCCCGGCTATGTGGTGCGCATGGCGCAGCTGCATGAGCAGGCGGGCTTCGACCGCGCGCTGATCGCCTGGCATTCCAACGCGCCGGACCCCCTGCTGCTGGCGCAGCTGGCGGCGGCGCAGACCACGCGGCTGGGCTTCATGGTGGCGCACCGGCCGGGCTTCATCGCACCCACGGTCGCGGCCCGGCAATTCGCCACCTTCGACCAGCTCAGCCAGGGCCGTGCCGCCATTCACGTCATCAGCGGCGGCGGTCCGGCCGACCAGCAGGCGGATGGCGACTGGCTGAGCCACGACGAGCGCTATGCCCGGACCGACGAATACGTGCGCGTGCTGAAGCGCGTCTGGACCGAGGACAAGCCCTTCGACCACGAGGGGCCGCACTACCGGGTGAAGGGCGCCTTCTCGGCGATCAAGCCGAAGCAGGCGCCGCACCCGACGGTGTTCTTCGGCGGCTCGTCCGAGCCCGCCATCCGCTTCGCCGGCCAGCACGCCGATGTCTATGCCTTCTGGGGCGAGACGCTGGACCAGGCGCGGGACACCATCGGCCGCGTGCGCCGCGCGACCGCCGAGGCCGGGCGCGACCCGGCGTCGATCCGCTTCAGCCTGTCCTTCCGCCCCGTGCTGGCGGGAACGGAGGAGGCCGCCTGGGCGCGCGCCGACCGCATCCTGGAACAGGTGCGGGCGCTGCGTGGTGGCCAAAGCGGGGCGGCCGACAACAGCAAGCCGGAAAGCGTCGGCTCCGCCCGGCTGCTGGAAGCCGCGAAGGGCGGCCGGGTGCGGGACACGCGGATGTGGACGGAGGTTGCGGCGGCGGTCGGCGCCGGCGCCAACACCACGGCGCTGGTCGGCACGGCCGAGCAGGTGGCGGAATCGCTGCACGCCTATCGCCTGCTGGGTGTCGACACCTTTCTGATCCGGGGCTTCGACCCGGAGGCGGATGTGGTGGAATACGGCCGCGACCTGCTGCCGGCGGTGCGCCGGCTGGACGCGGCGCGCCTGCCGGCGGCGGCCGAATGAGGGCTCAGCCCTCCTCCGGAGCCTGCGTCGCCGCGGGGGGGGGCGGGCGGCGCCAGTACTGCACCACGCGATAGCCCAGGTACAGCACCACCGCCACGCCGATCGATCCCAGGGCGTAGAGGGTACCCTTCTCGCCCAGCCAGCCGACGATGTACCAGCCGGCGGCCACAAACGACCCCGCCCACAGCCCGGCGGCGATGAAGTTCAGCGCCGCGAAGCGGGACCAGGGCATCTTGGCGATGCCGCAGGCCGCCGAGGCGACGTTGCGCACGCCGTACACGAAGCGGAAGGTGAGCACGAACAGCACGCCGTAGCGTTCCAGAAAGCCGATGGCGCTGGCCAGCTTGCGCTCGGCGCCCGGGATCTTCTGCACGGCCTTGCTGCCGTATTTGCGCCCGAGCGTGAACCAGAGCTGGTCGCCCAGGAACGACCCGACCCAGACCGAGAGCATCAGCAGCCAGGGGTCGATGGCACCCGTGGCGCGCCCGGCGGCCGCGGCCAGCAACACGAAAGTCTCGCCTTCAAAGAACGCCCAAGCCGCGGCGGCCAGATAGGCCACCATTCCCCAGTCTGCCCAGAACTCCGCCACGCGTCATGATCTCCCCGGCCAAAGCGGCAGACGGGGGAGGATGACCGAAACGGCGGTGCAGAGGAACAACGGACTCTCGCTCCGGTGCGCCTTTCGACAACAAGATGCCTTTTTTATACCGGCGCGTGAAGCGTGGGGGAGCGGCGGCGTTCGTGCGGTCGACCCGGCGTGTCAGGTCAGTTGCATGGATTGAAACTCATCGCACCCGATATCCCGGCTGGCGCGAATCGGCTCTGAAATTCCGGTCCTGCATCGCTTCCAAACAAATTTTGCCCGGTCATTGGGCGGCTTTGGCGCCAAGATAGGCGAAAATCGTTGTCGGCCAGGTTGCGGCGGCCGGAACTGGCCGAATACCGGGTTGCCCCTGGCGCACCGGCTTGACCATGATGCCGCCATGACCAGCAACGGGGGGCTTGGATGACCAACTGGATGCGGGCGGCGCTGGGCGCCGCCGGGCTGAGCGCCGCGGCGGCCGTGCCCGCGATGGCGCAGGCGCCTGGCCAGATCACCTTGATGACCTATGCGGACAGCATCTTCCGCGACAACTATTCCGCCGCCGTGGTGCAGCCCTTCCAGGCCGGGGGCGGTGCGTCCGTGCAGTACTTCTCTTCCGGCAACAGCGCGCAGATGCTGGGCACGCTGCGGGCGCAGAAGGCCGACCCGCAGGTGGACGTGGTGATCATGGACACCACCACCGCCGCCCTGGCCTGCGCCGAGGGGCTGGTGGAAAAGGTGACCCCGGCCGCCATGCCGGTGCTCAACGAGATCGACAAGCTGGCGCGCGACGCCGGCGGCGAATGCGGGCCCGGCGTCACCTACGACAACCTGGTGATGATCTACAACGCCGAGACGGTGAAGCCCGCGCCCACCCGCTTCGCGGACATGGCCGGCGCGCAATGGCGCGGCCGCGTCGGCCTCGGCGCGCCGCCCAACATCCAGGGGCTCGCGCTGACCGCCATCCTGGCCCACGCCAATGGCGGCCAGTGGACCAACTTCGCCAACGCGCTGCCGACGCTGAAGAGCATCGCGGCCAATGTGCAGACCTTCGACCCCAAGCCCGACAGCGTCACCGCCGTGATGAGCGGCCAGGTGGACTTCACCACCAACTGGAACGCCCGCTCCCAGCTCACCAACATGCAGTCCGGCGGCAAGCTGGGCGTGGTGCTGCCGCAGGAAGGCACGGCCTTCCAGATCAACACCATCAACGTGGTGGCGGGCAGCAAGAACGCCGCGCAGGCGCGGGCCTTCATGGCGCATGCGCTGGGCGCCGCCGCGCAGAAGGCCTTCACGGAGCGGGTCTTCTACGGCCCCACCAACACCACCGCGCAGATCGCGCCCGAGGCCCTGGCCCGCACCGCGCTGGCGCCGGAATACCGCAGCCGCATCGTCGCCATCGACTGGGCGGAGATGCAGAAGCTGCGCGAAACCTGGAACCAGCGCTGGCGGCGCGAGGTCATCACGGCGGCGCCTTGATGAGCGGCCAAACCATGCCGCACCTGCGGCTCGACGGGCTGGTGCGCCATTACGCGGGCGCCCCCGCGCCGGCGGTGGACCGGGTGTCCCTGGACCTGCCGCGCGGTGCCTTGCTGGCGCTGCTCGGTCCTTCCGGCTGCGGCAAGACCACCACGCTGCGTATGATCGCAGGGCTTGAGACGCCGGATAGCGGGCGCATCGTCGTCGGCGGGCGGGACGTCACGGCGCTGCCGCCGCACCAGCGGCACATGGGCGTGGTGTTCCAGTCCTATGCGCTGTTTCCGCACATGACGGCGGCCGGCAACGTCGGCTTCGGGCTGCAGATGCACAAGGTGCCGCGCGCCGAGCGTGGCCTCCGGGCCCAGGCGGCCCTGGAGCTGGTGGGGCTTTCGGCCCTGGCCGGCCGCAAGCCGCGCCAGCTGTCCGGCGGCCAGCAGCAGCGCGTGGCCCTGGCCCGCGCCCTGGCCATCGAGCCCGAGCTGCTGTTGCTGGACGAGCCGCTGTCGGCGCTGGACGCCAAGCTGCGCGAGGGCGTGCGCGACGAGATCCGCGCCCTGCAGCAGCGGCTCGGCACCACCGCCGTCTTTGTGACGCACGACCAGACCGAGGCGCTGGCCATGGCCGACCTGGTGGCCGTGATGAATGCCGGGCGGGTGGAGCAGCTGGCCGCGCCGGAAGACATTTTCGAGCGCCCGGCCACGCGCTTCGTCGCCACCTTCGTGGGCCGCGCCGCGCGCATCGCCGGCCGGCTGGAAGGTGGCAACGTCTTGCGCACGGCCGATGGCAGTGCCCTGCGCACCGCCGGCGGCCCGGCCGCCGGCGGCAGCGTGGAAGCCTTTCTCCGCCCGCACCGCGTGCGCCTGCTTGGCGCGAGCGAGGCGGCGCCGCCCGGTGCAGAGAACCTGCTGGACGGCACCCTGACGCGCCGCGTCTACACCGGCGAGATCGTGTCCCTGGAAGCCGCCACCCCCGCCGGCCCGGTGACCGCCGAGGTGCATGCCGGCGCCGATGGCGCGTGGCGCGACATGCGCGCGGGCGACCCGCTGCGGCTGGCGTTCCGCGCCGCCGACCTCCTGGTGTTTCCCGCATGATCGGCTGGCTGCTCGCCCTGCCGGCGCTGATGATCTTCGCGCTTTCCTTTGTCTGGCCGCTGGCCGCGCTGTTTCGCATCAGCCTGAACCGCACGGCCGAAAGCGGCGCCATGGAAGTGGCCGTCACCGGCGAAAGCTACACCCGGCTGCTGGGCGACGAGTTCACCTGGCAACTGGCGCGCGACACCGTGGTGCTGGCCGGCACCTCCGCCGCCGTGGCGGTGATGCTGGCCCTGCCGGTGGCCCTGATGGTGCGCGCGGCCTCGCCCCGCTGGCGTGGGCTGCTGGCGCTGCTGGGCATCGCGCCGCTGCTCATCTCGGGCACCGCGCGGCTGGTGGGGTGGATGGCGATCCTGGGCGACCAGGGCATGATCAATGTCATCCTGTCCGGCCTTAGCCTGACAAACGGGCCGCTGCGGCTGATCAACAACTGGACCGGCGTGCGCATCGGGCTTGTGGAAAGCCTGATGCCCTATGCGGTGCTGGTGCTGCTGGCCGGCCTCGGGCGGCTGGACGCGCGGCTGGAGGAGGCTTCGGCCACCCTGGGCGCCAGCCGGGCGCGGACCTTCGCCTATGTCACCCTGCCGCTGGCGGCGCCGGCGCTGCTCGCGGCCTGGCTGCTGACCCTGGTGCTGGGCATCTCGGCCTTTGTGACGCCGCGCCTGATGGGTGGCGGCCGCGTCTTCGTGCTGGCCACCGAGATCTACAACCTGGCGCTGGAAAGCGTCGACTGGCCGGCCGCCGCGGCCATGGCCATGCTGCTGCTGGGCGGGCTGCTGGCGCTGATGCTGGCCCGCGCCGGCATTGTCTGGCTGGGGGGTAGGCGCGCATGAAGCCCACTCTCACGCTGCGCGTCTTCGCCGCGCTGGGCTACCTCGTGCTGCTGTCCCCGGCGGCGCTGGTGCTGGTGCTCAGCTTCTCGGCGGGGGATTACCTGACCTTTCCGCCGCCGGGTTTTTCCACCCGCTGGTATGCCGCGCTGCTGTCCAACGGCGTGATGATGTCGGCGCTCGGCACCAGCGCCATCCTGGCCGCCGTGGTGTCCGTGGTGGCGCTGCTGGCGGGCGGCCCAGCGGCCTATGCCATCGCCCGGCTGGACTTTCCGGGGCGCGGCTTCCTGGCCGCGCTGCTGGCGGCGCCGCTGCTGCTGCCGACGCTGGTGCTGGGCCTCGCCCTGCTTCTGGTGCTGCAGCCGCTGGGGCTCACCGCGTCCTGGCCCGGCCTGGTGCTGGGGCACTGCCTGGTGGCCATTCCCTTCGCGGTCCGCATCATGACCACGGCCTTCGAGGGCGTGCCCAAGGAGCTGGAAGCCGCCGCCTGGACGCTGGGCGCCACGCCGTTGCAGGCGGCGCTGCGCGTCACGCTGCCCAACGCCGCGCCGGGTGCCATCGCCGCCGGGGTGCTGACCTTTCTCGTGTCCTTCGACGAGACGGTGATCAGCCTGTTCCTGGTCGGGCCGCGCCTGACCACGCTGCCGGTGGAAATGTTCCGCTATGCCGAGCACCGCACCGACCCGCTGGTCGCGGCGCTGGCGATGAGCCTGATCCTGTTTGCCGCCGTGATGGTGCTCGTGGTCGAGCGCCTGATGGGCTTTTCCAACGCCATGGGACGCAAGTGATGAAGAAGTACGTCGTCGAGAAGATGCCCGGCCAGATCAGCGCCGAGGTGATCACGCTGCTGGAGCAGACCGAGACCGCGACCGTCGGCCACTGGCGCCACTGGGGCTTCGTGAACCGCGGCATCCAGGGCGTGCTGCGCCGGCGCGTGGCCGGCACCGCCGTGACGCTGCAGATCCCCGGCCCGGATTCCACGCTGCTGCACCACGCCCTCGGCCTGCTGCGCCCCGGCGACATCCTGCTAGTGGACCGCCTGGGCGACGACCGGCACGCCTGCTGGGGTGGCGGTGTCACCGTGGCGGCCAAGGCCGCCGGCGCCAAGGCCGGCGTGGTGGACGGCCCCTGCACCGACATCGAGGAAATCGAGGCCTCGGACTTCCCGATGTGGTGCCGCGGCATGGCCCCCATCACCACCCGCATCTACGACCTGGGCGGGCGGATGAACGTGCCCGTCTCGATCGGCGGCGTGGTGGTCAACCCGGGCGACGCGGTGCTGTGCGACGACTGCGGCGTGCTGGTGCTGCCGCCGGACGAGGCCGAGGCCGAGGCGCGGGCCGCGATCGCCAAGCAGGCGGCGGGGCTGAACACCCAGGATCTGGTGGCCAAGGGCGCCAAGCTGGGCGAGCGCTCCGGCGCTTCCGCCAAGGTGATGGCGGGCATCTGACGGCATTGGCCCGGGGGAGCGGTCCCCCGGGCCTTCCGGGGCGTTAGCCCCCTTCGCCCTTTTCGCGTTGCCGCATCGGCATGGTGTCCACCAGCGCGATGGCGTCCTCCAGGTCGGTCGGCTTTTCGGTGCGCCACTTCACCTCGCCGTCCTTGCCCACCAGCAGCACCAGGAAGCCCTGGTCGGCGGGCACCTTGAAGCGGGCGCGGATGGCGGCGGCGTCGCTGTCGCCGCGTTCCTCGCCGAACCAGTGCTCCACCTTGTCGGCGACCACGGCGACCACGGACATGTCCCGTTCGGCCAGGGCTTCCTCGGCCGCCTTGGTGTGGGTGCGCTGTTCGGCCAGGGTGGCGGTGTCGCGGGCCGCGAAAACCAGCACGACGCGGTCGCGCCAGGTATGCTGCTCCAGCGCATGGGCACCGGACGCGGCGAAGACGCAGAAGGTGAGGGCGCCGATAAAGGGGCGCAGGCGCATGGCGGAAAATCCTGGCTCTGGTTCGGTGCCTGCAACGCTGTGGCACGGTGGCAGGATGCGCGGGGCGGTGTAGGGAGGACAAGATGTCCTTTGTGCTGCTGCCCGCCTTGTTGCCGCCCCTGCTGGGGTGGCTCGCCTGCCGCAGGGTGGCGCGGGCGGCGGGTACGGCTGCCTTGTGGCTGGATCTGCTGTTTCCGCTGGGCCTGCCGTTGCTGCTGCTCGGCCTGACGGGGCTGCCCTGGCTGTCCGGCGTGCTGGCGGGCTTGCCGCTGGCCGGGCTGGCCCTGGCGGATGCCACCAAGCGCGCCGTGCTGCAGGAGCCGGTGGTGTTCAGCGACGCCGCCATGCTGCCGCTGGTGGTGCGCCACCCCGGCCTGTACCTGCCCTTCGCCGGCACCGGCTGGGTGCTGGGCGGGGCGGCGCTGGGCGCGGCGGTGCTGGCTGTGCTGGCGGGGCTGGAGCCCGTGGCGCTGCGGGGCACGCCGCGCGTGGTGCTGGCGGTGCTGGGGTTGGGGTTGCTGCTGCTGCTGCTGGTGCCGCCCGCCCGGCTGCGGGCGGCCCTGGCGCGCGAGCCCTTTGCCGATACCCGGCGCTTCGGCACCCTGGCCACGCTGGCGCTGTTCCGCGCCGTGGCCTGGGCGGAGCGGCCGGCGCGGCGGGCGGCCTTTCCCGCCGCCGCCCTGCGCCCGGCGGCGCCGGCGCCGCACGTGGTGCTGGTGCAGATGGAATCCTTCTGGGACCCGCGCGGCACGCTGCCCGGCGCGCCGCCCCTGCCGAACTGGGACCGTCTGGCCGCCGCCGCGATCGGGCAGGGGCGGCTGCGGGTGCCGGGCTTCGGCGCCAACACCATGCGCGCGGAATTCGCCGTGCTCACCGGCATCGGCGAGGGGGCCCTGGGGCTGGACCGCTTCAACCCGTATTTCCGCTTTGCCCGCGCGGGGCTGCGCAGCCTGCCGGGCGGTCTGGCCGCGGCGGGTTATGCCACCGTGGCGCTGCACCCCTTCGACCGGCGGTTCTTCGGCCGGCACCGGGTGCTGCCGGCCCTGGGCTTCGGCCGGTTCGTAGCGGCCGCCGGCTTCGCCGGGGCGCCCCGTGCCGGCGGATATGTGGCCGATGCCGCCGTGGCCGCGCGCATTCTGGACGAGCTGCGCGCCGCGCCGGGTCCGGCCCTGGCCTTCGCCATCACCATGCAGGCGCATGGCCCATGGCCGGGGCACGATCCCCGCGCCCAGTGGCTCGGCCACCTGCGCGATGCCGACGCCATGCTGGGCCTGCTGGCCGATGCCGCGCCCTCGCTCGGCCGGCCGCTGGTGCTGTGCGCCTATGGCGACCATTTGCCGGCCCTGCCGGACACCGCGGGCCTTGGCGACCGCCGCAGCTCCTGGCTGCTGTGGCGGAGCGACGCGGCGGGGGCGGGGGCGCGGCGAGACATCGGGGCGGAGGAGCTGTTTCATGCCCTGGGCGCCGCCCTGACCGGCCAGCCCTGGCGGCCGGCGCCGGCCGACCCCACGTAACCGGGTGACGCGGCAGATGCCGCACTCCACTGCCAGGGGGTTCCCCTCGATGATTCCGTTTTCCGTCCTCGACCTCGCGCCCGTGCCGCAGGGCTCCGACATTTCCCGCGCCTTCCAGAACAGCCTGGAGCTGGCGCAGACCGCCGAGGCCGCCGGCTTCAACCGCTACTGGCTGGCCGAGCACCACAACATGCCCGGCATCGCCAGCGCGGCCACCGCCGTGGTGATCGGCCACGTTGCGGCCGGCACCAAGACCATCCGCGTCGGTTCCGGCGGCATCATGCTGCCCAACCACGCGCCGTTGATGATCGCGGAGCAGTTCGGCACGCTGAACGCACTGTTCCCCGGGCGCATCGACCTGGGCCTTGGCCGGGCGCCGGGCACGGACCAACGCACCGCGCGCGCGCTGCGCCGCAACCTCGATTCGGATGGCGACAGCTTTCCGCAGGACGTCGTGGAGCTGCAGGCCTATTTCCAGCCGGCGGTGCCGAACCAGGCGGTGCGGGCGGTGCCCGGCGCGGGCATGGCCGTGCCGCTGTGGCTGCTCGGTTCCAGCCTCTTCAGCGCGCAGCTCGCGGCCATGCTGGGGCTGCCTTTCGCCTTCGCCTCGCATTTCGCGCCGGAAATGCTCCTGCAGGCGCTGAGCCTGTACCGCGAGGGCTTCCGCCCCTCGGCTACGCTGGACGAGCCCTACGCCATGGTGGCGGCCAACGTGGTGGCCGCCGACACGGACGAGGAGGCGCGGCGGCTGTTCACCTCGCAGCAGCAGCAGTTCGTCAACCTGCGCCGCGGCACCCCCGGGCTGTTGCCGCCGCCCGTGGCGCGCATCGAGGACTATGCCGCGCCGCATGAACTGGCCGGCGCGTCGCGCGCCCTGGCCCGTGCCATGGTCGGCTCGCCCGCCACGGTGCGCCGGGGGATCGAGGGCTTTCTGGCCGAGACGGGCGCGGACGAGCTGCTGGTCACGGCACAGATCCATGACCACGCGGCCCGCCTGCGCTCCTTTGAGCTGGTGGGCGGGCTACGCCAGGAGCTGGCGGTCGCCGCCTGAGGGCTGCGGCTCCGGGTTCCACAGCCGCTCGACGGCGCGGTCGATCAGCCGCGGGTCGAGCGGCTGGACCGCGCGCTCGGCCACGGGCTGGTGCAGGGCGGCGGTGCGGTGCGCCGCCATCAGCGCGACAAGGGTGGCGGTGCCGATGGACCGGTGGTGTTGCATGGCTTCTGCTCCGGGTTGCGGAGACATCTGAATGCGAATGAGACAGATTCGCAAGTAGTCATCCACAGGCTGTGCGGAACTGTGTGACGCGGGGATAACGGCGGATCCGGCGCATTCTGGGATTCACCCCCGCAAAACAGCATGCTAGCGTGCCGCCATGCCGATCCGCCCGGACATGCGCCCGTTCTACCCCGCCGACTGGCCCGCCATCAGCACCGCCATCCGCTTTGGCCGTGCCGGCGGCTGCTGCGAATACTGCGGCAAGCCGCACGGCGCCCGCGTGCGCCAGTTGCGCGACGGCCGCTGGACCGCGGGCGACGGCACCTGGCGCGACCGGCGCGGCCGCACCGCCCGCGCGCCGGACATGCTGGCCTATGGCGAGGCCCGGGCCTGGAAGCGCCCGGTGGTGCTGGCCTGCTGCCATGCCCGCCATGACCCGCGCGACAGCGACCCCAGCCTGCTGGTCGCGGCCTGCAACGCCTGCCACCTGCGGCTGGACCGCGAATGGCACCGGCGGCAGCGTTGGGTGACATGGCGGTCCCGCTATGCGATCGGCGACCTCTTGGAAGGGCTGTACGAAGGCATGCGGCTGCCCCGGCCGCGCCGCCGCAGGGTTGCCGCCGCCGCCTAGCCCGGCAGACGGCGGCGGCGCGATGTGGTTGATTGCCCCGGATCGCTCAAGGATGCCCCGCCCATGGATGCCGAAACCCCGTCGCTGCTGGCCGCCCGCTATGGCACCGCGCCGGACACCGCCCTGCCACTGCCCGCCAACCCGGTGATCGAGGCGCTGCTGGCACACCGCTCCGTCCGCGCGTTTCTGCCCGATGCCCTGCCGGCGGGCACGCTGGAAATCCTGGCGGCGGCGGCGCAGTCGGCCTCCACCTCCTCGAACGTCCAGGCCTGGAGCTTGGTGGCGGTGACAGAGCCGGGGTTAAAGGCGCGGCTGGCGGAGCTGTCGGGGAGGCAGGCGTTCATTGCCCGCGCGCCGCTGTTCCTGGCCTTTGTGGCCGACACCTCCCGCCTGCGCCGCCTTGGCGCACGCCATGGCAACCCGATGGAAGGGCTGGACTACCTGGAAGCCTTTATCGTCGCTTCGGTGGATGCCGCGCTGGCGTCGCAGAACGCGGTGGTTGCGGCGGAAGCGCTGGGCCTCGGCACCGTTTATGTAGGCGCCCTGCGCAACAAGCCGGAGGAGGTGGCGGCGGAGCTGAACCTGCCGCCCGGCGCCGTGGCGCTGTTCGGGCTGTGCGTCGGGCGGCCGGACCCCGCGGCACCCGCCTCGGTGAAGCCGCGCCTGCCGCAGGCGGCGGTGCTGCACCGCGAGCGCTATGATTCGGCGGCGGAGGAAGCCGCCGTGGCGCAGTATGACGAGACGCTGAAGGCTTTCTCGCTGTCCCAGGGCATCGGCCCGGCCGGCTGGGTCGGGCGGATGCTGTCGCGCATGGCGGACGCCGCGGCGCTGCACGGGCGGGACGGCATGAAGCCGGCCCTGCGGCGCCTCGGCTTTCCGCTCCGCTAGGCTAGCTGGCCACGCTGTCCGCCATGGCGGCCCCGCGCGTGCCCATGGGCAGCGGGGGGCCGGTGGTGCTGTCCTGCGCCGTCTGGTGCTCCATCTCGGCGTTCAGCTCGGCGCCGACCAGCACCACGATGGAGGACAGCCAGATCCAGGTCATGAAGCCCATCACCGCGCCCAGCGAGCCGTAGGTCGCGTCGTAATTGCCGAAGCGGGCGACGTAGAAGGTGAAGCCGGCCGACACCAGCGACCACATCACGGCCGCGAACACGCCGCCGTAGCTGACCCAGCGCCAGCGCGCGCGCTGCCGGCTGGGCCCGTAGCGGTAGATGACCGACAGCAGCAGCGTGATGGCCACCAGCAGGATCGGCCAGCGGGCGATCTTCAGCAGCAGCTCGGTGCTTTCGCCCAGCCACAGGAAGTTCAGCACCACCGGCAGCACGACGATCGCCCCCATGGCGATCAGCACGAACAGCAGCGCGCCAAAGGTCATGGACAGCGACAGCGCGGTCAGCTTCAGGAAGGAGCGCTTTTCCTTTTCCTCGTAGACGATGTTCAGCGCGTCCACCAACGCCTTGGTGCCCTGGTTGGCACTCCACAGCGCGGCCCCCAGGCCGATGACGGCCCCGATGCCCAAGGCCTGCTGCGGGCTGGCCAACAGGCGCTCCAGCTGGTCGTTGATGATGGTCATGCCCCCCTGGGGCAGAAAGCCGGCGATGTCGCCCAGGTGCTCGCGCATGGTCGCGCGGTCCGCGAACAGGCCATACAGCGACACCAGCGCCGTCAATCCGGGAAACAGCGACAGCAGGGCGTAGAAGGTGATGCCCGCCGCCTCGGTCATCACCCGGTCCTGGTTGGCTTCCGTCACCGTCCGCTTGGCGATGGCCCACCAGCCCCGGCGGGGGATCTCGGTCGGCGTCGTGGCGTTGTGGCCCGCGTCCGTGGGCACGCCGGCGGCGGCGGGTCGGCCGGGCGCTCGATCCGCCGTCTGCTCGCCGGTGACGCGGTCAAGGCGCTCGCGCAGGGAATGCTCAATGCTGGCGGTTTTCTGGCCCATTGCCAAAGGTCCTTCTGCGCAATCGCTCGTGCCCGGGAAACGCTCTGCTTGCGCCTGGGTTCCATCCCTGCGCAACCGCTTCACCGCCCGGTGTGTTGCTGCTGCAACGAAAGGTTCTCCCATGACCGTCACCTTGCCTGGCCGCCCCACAGCGCTGCCGCCCCTGCCGGCAGCCCGGCAGGTGGCTGAAGCGGCGCGTCGCCGGGGCGCCGCGCTGGACGCCGATGGCGCCTTTCCGGACCAGGAGATCGTGGCCCTGCACCACGCCGGCCTGATGGCGGCGCCCCTGGACTGGCTGCGGCAAGGCGAGGCGGGTGCCGCCACCCTGGCGGGGGTGCTCTGCGCCATCGGCGCCGGCAGCCTGCCCCTGGGCCGGGTGTATGAAGGCCACGTCAATGCCCTGGGGCTGCTGCACCGCCTGGGCGGCGCGCCGCAGCGGGCATTGCTGGAGCCGGAGATCCGCGCGGGCCGCCTGTTCGGCGTTTGGAACACCGATGACCGGGCCGCGCCGCTGCGGCTGGAGCGGCGCGGCACCGGCGGCATCCTCCGCGGTCGCAAGATCCTCGCATCAGGCGCCGGCTGGGTGGAACGCCCGCTGGTCACCGCCGCGACGCCCGAGGGTGCCGTGATGGTGCTGCCCCACCTGCGGCAGGGCGAGCGTGCGGATCTGTCGTCCTGGCAGGCATCCGGCATGCGGGCTTCCGCGACCGGCGCCGTGGACCTGGACGGCATCGAGCTGAGCGAGGGCGAGATCCTGGGCGCGCCGGGGGACTACCTGCGGCAGCCGTATTTCTCCTCCGGTCATTGGCGCTGCCTGGCGGTGCAGACCGGCGGCATGGCGGAGCTGCTGTCGCTGTTGCGGACCCATCTGGTCGGGGCCGGCCGGGACGGCGACGCGCAGCAGCGCGCCCGCGTGGCGGATTGCGCCATTGCCCTGGAAACCGCCCGCCTGTGGGTGGACCGCGCCGCGCGCATGGCGGCCGAGCCGCTGGAAGACGAGGCCGAGGCGCTGGTGGCCTACGTGAACTTGGCGCGCGGCGCCGTGGAGCGCGGTGCGGCGCGGATGATCGAGGACGTGCAGCGCTCGGTCGGCCTGGCCGGGCTGATGCGGCCGCATCCGATCGAGCGCCTGTCGCGCGATCTGGGCACCTATCTGCGCCAGCCGGCACCGGACTACGCGCTGCAATCCGGCGCCGCGCATGTGCTGGGCCAGCCGGGGTGGTGACCACCGCCGGTGCGTTTCTGGCTGCGGCGGAGGCATTGCCGCTGGCGGGCTTCGAGGCGGTGGACCGGCCCGGTGGGCTTCTGGTCGTGGTGCCGCACCCGGATGATGAAAGCCTGGGCTGCGGCGGGTTGATCGCCGCAGCCGTGGCGCGCGGCAAGCGGGTGGGCGTGGTGATGGTGAGCGACGGCGTCGCTTCCCACAACAATTCGCGTCGCTTTCCCCCCGATGCGCGGCGGGCGCTGCGCCGGGCCGAGGCCGAAACCGCCTTGGGCCTGCTGGGCCTGCCGCCCGGCGTGCTGCTGTGCCTGGACCTGCCCGATGCGGCCGTGCCCAGCGGCGGGCCGGTGTTCGACGCCGCCGTGGCCGCCATCGTGCAGGCGGGGCGGGACATCGATGCCGGCCTGGTGGTCACCACCTGGGGCCACGACCCGCATTGCGACCATCAGGCCAGCTTCCGCATGGCACGGGCGGCGATGCCGGGGCTGCCGGGCGCGGCGTTGTTCAGCGTGCCGGTGTGGGCGCATACCCTGCCGCCCGGCATGGCGCTGCCGCTGGACCCGCCGCGTGGGCTGCGGCTGGACATCGCCCCCTGGGCCGGCGCCAAGCACGCCGCCGTGCGGGCGCATCGTTCGCAGCTCGGGCAGGTGATCGACGACGACCCCGAGGGCTTCGTGCTGCCGGAAGCCATGCTGGCGCATTTCGACCGCCCCTTCGAGATCCTGCTGGAGGAAGCCGCATGAACCAGCCCACCGGATCGTTGCCCGCCAGCTATTTCGAGGCGCTCTACGCCTCCAACCCCGACCCCTGGGCCTTTCGCACCAGCGAGTACGAGGCGGCCAAATACGCCCATACGCTGTCGGCCCTGCCGAAGCCCCGCTACGGCAGCGGGCTGGAAGTCGGCTGCTCAATCGGCGTGCTGACCAAAATGCTGGCGGAACGCTGCGACACGCTGCTGGCGCTGGATGCCTCGGCCCGCGCGGTGGGCGAGGCGCGCAAGCATTGCGGCAGCATGCCGGGGTTGTCGGTGGAGGTGCGGGAGGTGCCGCGGCAATGGCCGCGCGGCCGCTACGACCTCCTGCTGCTGTCCGAGGTGGTTTATTACTGGGACGAGGCGGACCTGGCCCTCGTGGCGGAGCTGGCGCGGCGCGACGTGGCGCCGGGCGGCGACGTGCTGCTGGTGCACTGGATCGGCACCACGGACTACCCGCTGTCGGGCGACGTGGCGGTGGAGGGCTTCATCGCGGCCACCGCCGACATCATGCGCGTGGAGCGGCAGGAGCGGACGGAGCGCTACCGCCTGGACCTGCTGCGCCGGAACTGAGCGCCTATTCCGCCGGCGCGGCCGCGCTCACGGCGGGCCGGCGGCGGCGCCAGCCGTCGAGCGCCAGATACACCACGGGCGTGGTGTAGAGCGTCAGCAACTGCGACAGCAGCAGCCCGCCGATGATGGTGACACCAAGCGGCCGGTGCAGCTCCGCCCCCGCGCCGGTCGCGATCGCCAATGGCACGGCGCCGAACAGGGCGGCCAGCGTGGTCATCAGGATGGGGCGGAAGCGGTCGCGGCAGGCTTCCAGGATGGAGGTCATGCCGTCCGCGCCATGCTCGCGCTCATGCTCCAGCGCGAAGTCGATCATCATGATGGCGTTCTTCTTGACGATGCCCATCAGCAGGATGATGCCGATCAGCGCGATCACTGACAGTTCCATGCCGGTCACCAGCAGGGCCACCAGGGCGCCGATGCCGGCGGTGGGCAGGGTGGACAGGATGGTGATGGGGTGGATGAAGCTTTCGTACAGCACGCCCAGCACGATGTAGATGGTCAGCAGCGCGGCCAGGATCAGCAGCGGCATGGAGCTGCCGAAGGCCTGCGCCGCGGCGGCGTTGCCGCCGTACTGGCCGCGGATGGTATCCGGCATGCCGGCTTCCAGTTCCGCCTGCTGCAACAGCGGCGGTACGTCGCCCAGCGCGATGGAGGGGTCGAGGTTGAAGGAGATGGTGGTCGCGGGATACTGGCCGCGATGCGTGACCCGCAGCGGCGCCACGTCGCGCTGCACGCGGGCCAGCGCCTTGAGCGGCACCATGGTGCCGTCCGAGGCGGGCACGAACACATGGTCGAAATCCGTGGCGTCCTGCTGCAGGCCGGGCGTGATCTCCAGCACCACGCGGTACTGGTTGCGCGGGCCGTAGATGGTGGACACCTGCCGCTGGCTGAAGGCATCGTTGAAGGTGTTGCTGATGTCGTCGATGCCGACGCCGAGCCGCGCCGCCGCGTCGCGATCAATGATCAGCCGGTTGACCAGCCCCGTGCGCTCCTGGTCCGAGGACACGTCGTTGATGCCGGACACGGTGCGCAACTTGTCCACCATGCGCTCCGTCCAGGTCCGCAACTCGTCGAGGTCGGGGCCGAGCAGGCTGTAGCTGTAGGCGGCGTTGCCGGGGCGGCCGCCGATGTTCAGCTCCTGCTCCGCCCGCAGGAACACCTGCGCGCCCGCGATACGCGACAGGGGCCCGCGCAGCCGCGCGATGACATCGTTGATCGGCGGCCGCTCGCCCAACGGCTTCAGGGTGATGAAGAACTGGCCGGAATTGGTGGAGCTGTTGAAGCCGCTGCCGATGGAGCCGCTGATGTTCAGGATGGCGGGGTCGGCGCGGATGATGTCGGCGGCGCGGGTGTGCAGCGCCAGCATGGCGTTGAACGACGTGTCGGAAGCCGCCTGCACGGTGCCGCGCAGCAGCCCCGTGTCCTGTTCCGGAAAGAAGCCCTTGGGCACCACCACGTAAAGCCACACCGTCAGCCCGACCAGCCCCAGCGTCCCCACCAGCATCAGGCGCCGGAAGCGCAGCACGGTGCCGAGGCTCCGGAGGTAGCCGCGCTGCAGCCAGCCCAGCACCGCCTCGAAAAAACGGCCGAAGCGGCCGGGGGGGCGGTGCGCGTCGCTGGCCAGGCGGGCCGCGACCATGGGCGTGACGGTGAGCGAGATCACGGCGGACAGCACCACGGCGGTGGCCAGCGTGACGGAGAATTCGCGGAACAGCCGGCCGATGATGCCCGGCATGGCCAGCAGCGGCAGGAACACCGCCACCAGCGACACGGTGATGGAGACGATGGTGAAGCCGATCTCCCGCGCGCCCTGCAGCGCCGCCTGCAATGGCGGCATGCCGCGCTCACGCAGCCGCGCCATGTTCTCGATCATGACGATGGCGTCGTCCACCACGAAGCCGACGGAGATGGTCAGCGCCATCAGCGAGAAGTTGTTGAGCGAATAGCCCAGCCACCACATGACGCAGAGCGTGCCGAGCAGCGACAGTGGCACGGAGATGCAGGCCGCCAGCACGGAGGACTTGCGGCGCAGAAACGCGGCGACGACGAGGATGACCAGCGCGATGCTGATCAGCAGCGTCTTTTCCACTTCATGCACGCTGGCGCGGATGGTGCGGGAGCGGTCGTTCTGGATCAGCAGCCGGGTGCCCGCGGGCAGCAGGTTCTCCAGTTCCGGCAGCATCTCCTGTACGCCGTCCACCACCTCGATGACGTTGGCGTCCGGCTGCTTGTAGACCTGCAGCAGCACGGATGGCGTGTCGTTGTACCAGGCTGCCTGCCGGCGGTTGCGGCTGCCGTCCGTCACGCGGGCGATGCCGGACAGGCGGACGATGCCGGTGTCGGTAGACTTGACCACCAGGGTCGCGAACTGCTCCGCCTCGCTCAGCCTGTCGTTCAGCGACAGCGCGGCGGACTGCCCCGCGCCTTCCACCATGCCGATCGGCGAGGTGACGTTGGCGGTGTTGATGGCGGTCCGCACCTGTTCCAGCGAGATGCCGGCCGCGGCCGCCGCCGCCGGGTCCACCGCCACGCGCACCGCCGGCTGGTCGGCGCCGCCCACCTGCACCTGCGCGATGCCCTGCACGCGGGACAGCTGCGGGGCCACGATGCTGTCGGCCAAGTCGTAAAGCCCGGTGGTGGGCAGGCGGTCGGAGGTGAGGGCCAGGATCATCACCGGCGCATCGGCCGGATTGAACTTGCGCACGCTGGGCGGGTTGGGCAGACCGGACGGCAGGTCCTGCCGCGCCGCGTTGACCGCCGCCTGCACGTCCCGCGCCACGCTGGCCTGGGTGCGGGCGATGTCGAACTGCACGATGATGTTGCCGCTGCCGGTATTGGCGAAGGACGTCATCTCCGTGATGCCGGCGATCTCGCCGATGCGGCGTTCGAGCGGCGCGATCACGGTGGCCGCCAGGGTTTCCGGGTTGGCGCCCGGCTGGCTGACGGAGACCAGCACCGTCGGCAGGTCCACGCGCGGCAGGGCCGAGACCGGCAGCTCGAAGAACGCGGCGATGCCGGCCAGCGCCAGCCCCAGCGCCATCAGCAGCGTGGCGACGGGCCGGCGGATGAAGGGGGCGGAGATGGAGAACATCGGCTCACTCCGCCGGGGCGGCGGCGGGGCGCCGCCAGCGGTCGACGCGGGCGCGGGCGCCCTCCATCGCCAAGTAGATGGCGGGCGTGGTGAACAGCGTGATAATCTGGCTCAGGATCAGCCCGCCGACGATGGAGACGCCCAGCGGCTGGCGCAGCTCGGCCCCCGTGCCGGTGCCGAGCATCAGCGGCAGCGCGCCCAGTAGGGCCGCGGCCGTGGTCATCATGATCGGACGGAAGCGCAGCAGGGCCGCCTCCCGGATCGCGTCGGGCGGTGCCATGCCGTGCTCGCGCTGCGCTTCCAGCGCGAAGTCGATCATCATGATGGCGTTCTTCTTGACGATGCCCATCAGCAGGATGATGCCGATCAGCCCCACCACCGACAGGTCCATCCCCGCCAGCTCCAGCGCCAGCAGCGCGCCGATGCCGGCGGACGGCAGCGTGGACAGGATGGTGATGGGGTGGATGAAGCTCTCGTAGAGCATGCCCAGCACCAGGTAGATCACCACCACCGCCGCCAGGATCAGCCAGGGCTGGCCGGCCAGCGAGCTGTCGAACTCCGCCGCGTCGCCCACGAAGCGCCCGTTGATGGTGCCGGGCATGGCGAGGTCGCGTTCCGCCGCGCGCACGGCGGCCACCGCGTCGCCCAGCGCGGCGCCGGGGGCGAGGTTGAAGCTGAGCGTGACGGCGGGGAACTGGTTTTCCCGCGTGACCAGCAGCGGCCCGTTGGTGCGGGTGATGGCGGCGATCTCGGCCAGCGGCACCTGCGCCGTGCTGCCGGTGATGCGCAGTTGCCCGACGGCCGAAGCATCGGTGCGGATGGCATCACTGGCTTCCAGCACCACGCGGTACTGGTTGCTTTGGCCGTAGATGGTGGAGATCTGCCGCTGGCCATAGGCATCGTACAACGCGTTGACCACGGCCTGCATGGTGATGCCGAGCCGCGCCGCGCGGTCGCGGTCCACGCGGATCTGCAGCCGCAGGCCCCCGTCCCGCTGGTCGGAAGCGACGTCGCGCAGTTCCGGCTGGTTGCGCAGCCGGTCCAGCAGCTGCGGCGCCCACTGCCCCAGCTCATCCGCGTCGGTATCCGTCAGCAGGTACTGGTAGGCGGTTGTGGCGGTGCGGGTGCCGATCTGGATGTCCTGCACCGCCTGGGCATAGGCGGCGATGCCGGGCACGGCGGCCATGCGCGGCTTCAGCCGCTCGATCACCGCGAAGGCGTCGGCGTCGCGCTGCTCGCGCGGCTTCAGCACCGCGGTGACGCGGCCGGTGTTCTGCGCCGGGTTCAACGTGCCGGAGCCGGCGACGGAAGCGACCGAGGCCACGGCCGGGTCCCGCCGCACCACCGCCGCCAGCGCCCCCTGCATCTCGGCGAGGCGGGCGAAGGAGGTGTCCTGCGGCGCCTCGGTGGTGATCAGCAGCAGGCCGGTGTCCTGCTGCGGCAGAAAGCCCTTGGGCATGACCACGTAGAGCCAGCCGGTCAGCACCACACTGGCGGCGGCGACCAGCAGCGTCGCCACCTGGTGCCGCATGGTGAAGGCCAGCGCGCCGGCGTAGCGGTCGCGCAGCCAATCGAAGCCCCGGCCGGTCCAGCGCGCGGCGAGGCCGGGGTTGTCGTGCGCGCCGGCGCGCAGCACCAGCGCGCACATCATCGGCGTCAGCGTCAGCGACACCACCATGGACACCAGCACGGCGGCGGTCAGGGTTTCCGCGAACTCGCGGAACAGCCGGCCGACCACGCCCTCCATGAACAGCAGCGGAATGAACACCGCGATCAGCGACACGGTCAGCGACACGATGGTGAAGGCGATCTGCTTGGAGCCCTCAAAGGCCGCTTGCAGCGGCTTCATGCCCTTTTCCATCAGCCGCACGATGTTCTCGATCATCACGATCGCATCGTCCACCACGAAGCCGGCGGCGATGGTCAGCGCCATCAGGGACAGGTTGTCCAGCGAATATCCCATCGCCGCCATCACGCCGAAGGTGCCGATGATGGACAGCGGCAGCGACACCGCCGGCACCAGGGTCGCGCGCAGGCTGCCGAGGAACAGGTAGATGACGCCCACCACCAGCGCGATGGACAGCACCAGGGTGAACTGCACCTCATGCACGCTGGCGCGGATGGTTTCGGTGCGGTCGCTCACCAGGGCCAGGCGCGCGCCCGCGGGAATGGCGGTGCGCAGCTCCGGCAGGATGGCCTGGATCTGCGCGACGGTGCTGACGATGTTGGCGCCGGGCTGGCGCTGCACGTCGATCAGGATGGCCTCGTGCCCATCGTGCCAGGCGCCGTTGCGGGCGTTTTCCAGCGCTTCCACCGCCGTGCCGACGTCGCGCAGCCGCACGGGCGCGCCGTTGGCGAAGGCGATCACGACATCGGCGAACTCGGCCGCCGTGGTGATCTGGTCGTTGGCCAGGATGGTGGAGGATTGCCGCGGCCCGTCCAGCGAGCCCTTGGGGGAATTCAGGTTGGCGTTGATGACGGCGGTGCGCACCGCCTCCATCCCCAGGCCATAGGCGGCCAGCCGCGCCGGGTCGATGCGCAGCCGCACGGCGGGGCGCATGTTGCCCTGCACCGTCACGCGGCCGACGCCGCTGACCTGCGCCAGCTTCTGCGCCAGCAGCGTGTCGGCGGTGTCCGACAGCCGCGCCATGGGCAAGGTGTCAGAGCTCAGCGCCAGCGTCACGATCGGCGGGTCGGCCGGGTTCACCTTGGAATACAGCGGCGGGTAGGGCAGCGTGCTGGGCAGCGTGCCGCGCGCCGCGTCCAGCGCCGCCTGCACGTCCTGCGTCGCCTCGTCCATGCTCTTGGCCAGCACGAACTGCAGCGTGATGCGGCTGACGCCCGGGCCGGACACCGAGGACATGCTGGCCAGCCCGGAGATCTGCGCGAGCTGCCGTTCCAGCGGCGCCGTCACCAGCAAGGCCGAGGTTTCGGACGACGCGCCGGGCAGCTGCGTGCTGATCTCGATGGTCGGGAAGTCGACGTTGGGCAAGGCCGAGACCGGCAGCCGCAGATAGCCCAGCACCCCCGCCAGCAGCACCGCGATGGCCAGCAGCGTGGTGGCGACGGGGCGGGCGATGAAGGGGGCGGCGATGTTCACGGCGTGGCACCCGTGGTGGCGCCGGGCGCCGATGCGGGGGGCGGGGTGGGCGCCGCGCCGGGGCGGGTGCGCTCGCGCCGCGGGCCGCTTTCGCCGGCCGGCGCCGTGCGGGCGGGCGCGGCCGCGGGCTCGGCCACCGCCACGCGGCTGCCGGGGTTGAGCCGCAGCGCGCCGGAGGTGACGACGTTCTCGCCCACCGCCAGCCCTTCGGCGATCACCGCCTCGTCCTGCGTCACGGCGCCGAGCTTCAGGTCGCGCATCTCCACCGTGTTGTCGGGCTTGACCACGAAGGCGAAGGCGCCGCGCGGGCCCTGCTGCACCGCCACCAGCGGCACCACCACGGCATTCTGCACCACCTCCATGCGGATGCGCAGGTTCACAAAGGCCGCCGGCCACAGCCGCCCGCCGTCATTGGCGAACACGGCCTTGACCTTCACGGTGCCGGTGGTGGGGTCAACCGCGTTGTCCACCGTCAGCACGGTGCCGCCCTCCACCGCCTCGCCCGGCAGGGCGGGCACGCTGCTCACCGGCACGGGGCCGGCGGCCATGGCGCGCAGCAGCCTCGGCAGCTCCTGCTGTGGCAGGCTGAAGGTGACGCCGATGGGCCGCAGCTGCGTGACGGTAACGATGCCGTTGCTGTCGGACGTGCCCACCAGGTTGCCCGCATCCACCTGCCGCAGGCCGACGCGCCCGGCGATGGGGCTGCGGATGGTGGTGAAGTCCAGCTGGGTCTTCGCCGTGTCGATGGCCGCCTGGTCCTGCTGGATCTGCGCCTCGTACATCGCCACCTGCGAGCGCTGCGTGTCCACCTGCTGGCGCGTGACGCCGCTGGCGGCCAGCAGCGACTGGTAGCGGGCAAGGTCGGTGCGGGCATTGGCCAGCTGCGCGGCGTCGAACGCCCGCTTGGCCTCGGCCTGGGCCAGGGCGGCGCGGTAGGTGCGGTCGTCGATGCGCGCCAGCACGTCCCCGGCCTTCACCTCCTGGCCTTCCTGGAACAGCACCTCCATCAACTGCCCCGACACCTGGGAGCGGACGGTGACGCTGGCCAGCGCCGCCGCCGTGCCCAGCGTGTCCAGCGTCAGGGGCAGGTCGCGCCGCGTGGCGGCGGCCATCGTCACGGGAATGGCCTGCGCACCCGGGCCGGCGGCACCGCCCGCCCCGCGCCGCTGCCCTTGGCCCTGGCCCTGGGCCGCCGGCTGCGCGGCGGTGCGGGCGTTCCACCACCACCAGCCGGCGGCCAGGAGGCCTGCCAGCAACAGCAGCAGCATGAAAAGGCGGAACGCTCGGGCCATCGTGGTCTTTCGGCTCATGGTTGCCACCCGCCGCCCAGCGCCCGGAACAGGCCGACGGCGGCTTGCAGCCGCTGCAGCCGCGCCGACACCAGCGCGTTGCGCGCGGTATAAAGGGTCTGCTGGGTGTTCAGCAGGGTGATCAGGTTGATGGTGCCGGCGCGCAGCTGCGATTCCGCGATGCCGGCGGCGCGTGACGCGCGGCCTTCCGCTTCCACCCGCAGCCGCTCCTGCTCCGTGGTTTCGCGCAGCGCCACCAGGGAATCCTCGACATCCGCCAGGGCGGCCACGATGGCGCGGCGGTATTCCACCACCAGCTCCTCGGCCTGCGCCTGCGTCAGGTCCACCCGCCCGCGCAACGCGCCGTTGTCGAAGATGGTCTGCGTCACGCCGGACGCCAGCGACCAGACCTGGGCATCCGGCCGCAGCAGCGTGCCGAACACGGCGCCGCTGAGGCCGCCGGAGGCCGACAGCGTCACGCTCGGCAACAGCGCCGCGCGGGCGGCGGCGATGTCGGCGTTGCTGGCGGCGAGCTGCGCCTCGGCCGCGTAAACGTCCGGGCGGCGGGCCAGCAGCTCGCTCGGCAGGCCGGGGGTGGTGGAGGGCACGCGCAGCGTGTCCAGCCCGCCGGCCGCGACCTCTACTTCCTCGGGCGGGCGGCCCAGCAGCACCGCCAGCGCGTTGGTGCTTTGCGCGATGCCCTGCCGCAGCGAGGGCAGCTGCGCTTCCTGCTGCGCCACCACGGTTTCCTGCTGCGCCAGGTCCAGCCCCGTGGCGATGCCCGCGGCCACCTGGGCGCGGATCACGGTGAGGATGCGCCGCGCGGCTTCCAGGTTCTCTGTTTGCACGCGCAGCTGCTCGCGCGTCGCCACGATGTCGAAATAGGTGTTGGCCACGCTGCTCTGGGTGGTCAGCATCACCGTCACGGCATCGAAGCGCGAGGCCACTGCCGCCAGCCGGGCGGCGTCCGCCGTGTTGCGGTTGCGGCCCCAGAAATCGATCTCGTAGCTGGCCGACAGCGTGGCGTCATAGGCGGTGCTGCGGCGGAAGCCGCCGACCTGGCGGCGCGACGCATTCGCCCCGGCGCTGACAAAGGGCAGTAGCGGAGAGCCCGCGATGCGCGCCTGCGCGTCCGCCTGCCGCACCCGCGCGGCGGCGGCGGCGAGATCAAAGGCGCCAGCGGCGGATTCGGCCATCAGCCGGTCCAGCTCCGGCGCGTTGAAGCCGCGCCACCAATGCGGGTCCGGCCATTGCGCGGGGGCGCGGGCGGCGGCGTCGCGAAAGGCGGCGGGGGTGCTCAGGCCGGATTGCGCGGGGTCGGGGCGGAAGGCGCAGCCGGCCAGCAGCAGCACGGCCAGCAGGGCGGGGGCGGCGCGGCTCATTCGGCGTGCCCCGGCAGGTCCGCCAGCAAGCGGCGGCGGCCATCGGGCGAGATGGCGGCGGTGGCCTTGGTCAGGCTGTTCTCATAGCTTTCGCTGAACGCCCGCCAGCCTTCCCGGCCGGCCTGCAGCGCCGCGCGCAGCGCGTCCTCGGAAAACGGCTCGGCGCCGAGGGCCGCGGCGATGGCGGGGGCCGTTTGCCGCATGCTCTGCTGCGCCGCCTCGTAGCTCGGGCGGTTGGCTTCCATGATGCGGCGGAAGGTGACGCGGTCTTCCTCGCCCAAGGCGCGTTCCATGCGTGCCTCCAGGCCGCGCACGCCGCGCGGCCGGGCCGGGCCCTGCCAGAACAGCAGCGCGGCGAAGACGAGGTTGAGGGCGAGGGAAGCGCCAAGCGCCGCCCTCAGGGCCATCCCGGCGGAAATGCGCATGGTCAGTCGGTGCTCTCGATCATCGCGATCTGGCGCGGCGCGCTGAAGTCCGCCGTGCCGGTGAAAGGGGAAGGCGGCGACAGGCTGAGCCACACGCCGCAGGCCGCCAGCGCCAGCACGGCACCGCCGCCCATGGGCAACAGGGGCCGCAGCCACTGCCGCCAGCCGGGACGCGCCGGCAAAGGCGAGCGTGCCACTTCCCGCGCCACATGGGCGCGCATGCGGGCCAGCGCCGCGTCGTCCGGCCCGGCCCGGCTGGCGCGCAGCCGCGCGTCCAGCCGGGCCGCCGCCCGCAGGCGCCGCTGCGCCTCCGGGCTTTCCGCCAGCAGGGCGCGGGCGGCCGGGGCCTCGGCCGCCGGCCAGCGCGCCAAGTCGGCGCCGTGGCTGTCCAACAGGTCGGCGAAGCGGACCATGCGCATGCTCATCCTCCCTCTCCGCCCAACCGCGCGGCCAGAAACCGCCGGGCCCGCCGCAGCAGCCCTTCCAGCGCCCGGGTGGACACGGACAGTGCGGCGGCGGCCTCGGCCCCCGGCATCTCGTTGTCGTAGAACAGTGCCAGTGCCGCCCGCTGGCGCGCCGGCAGCTCGGCCACCGCTTCCGCCAGGGCCAGGCGCTGCTGGCGGTCGGACAGCCGCTGCTCGGGGTCGGGGCCGGGGTCGCGCAGGGCCTGGTCGGGCGCCACGGCGGGGCGCCAGGCCCGCCGCCGGTCGATCGCGATGTTGGTGGCGATGCGATGCAGCCAGGTCGAGACGCTTGCGCGGGCAGGGTCGAAGCGCGCCGCCGCCTGCCAGGCGCGGAGCATGGCTTCCTGCGCCACCTCCTCGGCCGCGCCGCTGTCGCCGGTGATGCGGCAGGCAACGCGGAACAGCCGGGGCAGGTGGCGCAGCGCCAGCCGGTCAAAGGCCCGGCGGTCGCCTTCCGCCGCCCAGCCGAGCAGCAGCTCGTCCGCCGCCGCGTCCAGGTCGCGGTCCAGCGGCGCGGCGCCGGCGTTCAGGCGCGGGGCGATGGGCGGCTCGGCCCTGCGGGCCCGGAGGAGAAGCGAGACGGACATGCGCGGCCCTGCTGTTCCTCCATGATACGGACCGGGATGGCGGAACCCACGCGGCGGCCTCCGATTTATTTCGTGCCGTACAGCCGGTCCCCGGCGTCGCCGAGCCCGGGGCGGATGTAGCCACGCTCGTCGAGCTGCCGGTCGACCGCGCAGGTGAAGACCGGCACGTCCGGGTGGGCCCGGGTCAGCACCTCCAGGCCCTCGGGCGCCGCCAGCAGGCAGGCGAAGCGCAACTGCGTGGCGCCGGCCTGCTTCAGCAGCGCCAGCGCGGCGGCGGCGGAATGGCCGGTCGCCAGCATCGGGTCCACCACGATCACCAGCCGATCGCCGATGTCCTCGGGCAGCTTGCGATAGTATTCCACGGGCCGCAGCGTCTCATGGTCGCGGAAAAGGCCGACATGGCCGACCCGGGCGGAAGGCAGCAGCTCCAGCATGCCGTCCGCGATGCCGTTGCCGGCGCGCAGGATGGACACGATGCACAGCTTTTTGCCCGCCAGGATCGGCGCCTGCATCACCTCCAGCGGAGTTTCGATCTCGGTCAGCTCGATCGGCAGGTCGCGTGTCAGCTCATAGGCCATCAGCAGGCTGATCTCGCGCGCCAGGCGCCGGAACTCGCTGGTCGCCGTGCCGACCTGGCGCAGCAGGGTCAGCTTGTGACGCACCAGCGGATGGCCGATCACCGTGACCTGGGCGGGGAGGGTGGTGTTGTCGGCCATCGTCGCTCTCCTATGCTGCGGCTGCTCTTCCGCTACCCTGGGGGGGAGTGTCCAGTGTTCAGCATATCGCGCAATGAAACGTGGAATATATGATTAGCCTTCGGTGTTGCGTGTTTTGCCGCGCTGCGGCACGCTCCGGGTTCATCGCCGTTGGAGCCACCCGATGGACCGCCGTGATTTCCTGAAGCACACCGGCCTCGCCGCCGCCGGGCTGCTCGCCGCGCCGGCCGTGCGCGCGCAGGGCAGCTGGCCCAACCGGCCGATCCGCATGATCGTGCCCTACACGCCCGGCGCCGCGACGGACGCCATGGCCCGCCTCGCCGCGCTGAAGATGCAGGAAGCGCTGGGCGTCACCGTGGTGGTGGAGAACCGCTCGGGCGGCAGCGGCACGCTGGGTGGCCAGGCGATGCTGCAGGCCCCGCCCGACGGCTACACCGTGATGGGCTCCGCCTCGATCCATCCCATGGCCCGGTACGTGATGAAAAGCGTGCCCTACGACCCCATCGCCGACTTTCTGCCGCTGGCCCGCACCGCGCGCGGCCCCTGCGTGCTGGTGATGGACCCGCGGCTGGCGCCGAGGTCGGTGGCCGAGCTGATCGCGGCGGTAAAGGCCGAGCCGCGCAGATGGTCCTTCGCCACCTCCTCGCTCGGCGCCGCCGGGCATCTGGCGTCCATCGAGTTCAACCGCGCGGCGGGAACGGAGATCGAGGTGGTGCCGTATCGCGGCTCCGCCCCGGCGCTCACGGATGTGGCGGCCGGCAACGTGCAGCTGATGTTCGACCCCGTGCTGGCGACCCTGCCCATGGTGCGCGGCGGGCAGCTCAGGGGGCTGGGCATCGCCACGCCCACGCGCACGCCGCTGGCGGCGGAACTGCCGACCCTGGCGGAGTCCGGCCTGCCGGGCTTCGAGTTCTATTCCTGGTACGGCATCTGGGGCCCGCGCGGCCTGCCGCCGGAGATCGCGGCGCGGCTCAACAGCGTCATCGTGGAAGGCCTGCACCAGCCGGACATGGTGTCGCGCCTCGCGGCCCAGGGCTTCGAGCCGGTGCGGGAAACCATCCCGCAGGTGGAGGCCGCCATCGCCGAGGACGTTGCCCGCAGCGCCAAGCTGTTGCAGATCGCACAGTTCGAACCGCAATAAAGGTTGCCATGACAGACCCGACCGACCACGCCCTGGTCCGCGACTGGTTCCGCGAGCTGGCCGAGCACGTCCGCGCCGTGGACTTCGCCGCCGCGCGCCATCTCTTCGCCGAGGATTTCATCGCCTTCGGCACCTTCAGCGACTTCGTGCCCGGCCGCGACAACGCCGAGGCCAACCAGTGGCGCAAGGTCTGGCCCACCATCGACGGCTTCACCTGGAAGCTGGACGAGGTGCAGGCGCTGGTCTCGCCCGACCGGTTGTTCGCGGTGGGCATGGGGGTCTGGGATTCCACGGGCTACCACCCGGACGGCACGCCCTTTCCGCGCCCCGGCCGTGCCACCTGCTCCTTCCGGCGCAGTGCGGTGGGGGCACCGTGGGTGGCGACGCACACCCACATGTCGCTGTTCCGCAGCACGCCGGACGTGTCGCACGGCAACAAGCCGTTGGCGAGCTGACGCGGCCTGGCCAGGGGGCGCCCCCTGGCCAACCCCCCGTCAGCCCAGAAAGCGCCGCAGACTGGCCGCGATCCTGCTCCGCGCGTTTCGCGCCTTTTCCAGCAAGGCCGTCTGCCCCAGGAAGCCGTGCGGCATGCCGTCATAGATCACCATCTCATGCGCCACGCCGGCGTTTGTCAGGCGCCGGTCCAGGGCCAGCGTGTCGTCCAGCAGCGGGTCCAGCGCGGCGGCGATGAGCAGCAGGGGCGGCAGGCCTTCCAGCGGCGCGTCCAGCGGGCGGACCGCCGCGTCGTCGCGCCCGGTGCCGGCGAGGTAGGCATCCCAGAACCAGTCCAGCTTGGCGGTGGACAGGCCGAAGCGCCCGTCGCCCAGCTGCAAGTGCGACGGCGTCTGGTGCGCCGTGGACAGCATGCCGTAAACGATGGCGCCGAAGCCGATCACCGGGCCGCCCTCGTCGCGCAGCCGCAGCAGGCTGGACAGCGCCAGGTTGCCGCCGGCCGAGTCTCCGCCGATGCCGATGCGCAGCGGGTCGATCCTCAGCAAGGCGGCCTCGGTGTGCAACCAGCGCAGCACCGCCAGCACCTGTTCCAGCGCGGTGGGGAAGGGGTGTTCCGGGGCCAGGGCATAGTCCAGGCCGGCGACCACGACGCCGGCCTCCTCCGCCAGCTCGCGCTTCAGGCGGTCGGCGGTATCCAGGCTGCCAAAGGCGAAGCCGCCGCCATGGATGTGCAGGTAGACCGGCAACACGCCATCCTGGCCGCGCGGCCGATACAGCCGCACCCGCACCTCCGGCGTGGTGGGCAGCACATGCTCGGTGATGTCGGCGGCCGGGCCGCCCTCGTTGAGGAAGGCCTGGTAGCGGCCGGTATCGGCGCGTGCCTTGGCGGGCGGGTCGCGCAGCATGTCGCCGTTGGCCACGCCGCGCTCGCGGATGCGGGCCTGGGCTTGCAGCACCTCGGCGTCGAGCTGCGGGGCTTGAGGCAGGTCGTTCATCGCCGTCTGGTCTCCGCCTTTTGGGGGCGGAAACCATGGCAGAGGGGCGGGAGCGGCGCTACCCGGCCTTGTGGGCGGCGTCGGCCTGGGCGCGCAGATGCGCCACCAGCTCCGCCGGCAGGGCCAGGCGGTGCGCCAGGGCTTCCAGGTAGGCGCGCTCGGCCGGGTGGTCCGGGTCGATGGCCAGGCAGGTGGCGAGGTAAAGCTCCGCCTTCTGCTCCTGCGTGCCGGCGCTGGCGGCAATGGCGTTGAGGTCGGTGGGCTGGGACAGGGCGTCGAACACAAAGGCCTTGGCCTCGGCATCCATGCCCGCCTGCTCCACATGCGCGAAGATCGCTTCCTGCTCCTGCGCGTCCACATGGCCATCCGCCTTGGCGGCGCCGATCATGGCGCGCACCAGGGCCAGGGCGAAGGGCTGGCCGTCGGCGGCCGGCGCGTCCGGGTGGAAGGACGCGTCCATGGTCTGGGCATCCCGCGCCGTGGCGGGCGTGGCGGCGGCGGGCGCCTGCCCCTGCTGCCAGTTCTGGTAGGCCCGGAAGGCCAGCGCGCCCAGCGCCGCCGCGCCGCCATGGCTCAGCACGCCGCCAATGCCTTTGCCGCCCTTGCCGCCGCCCAGCAGCATTCCGAGCAGCCCGCCGCTGGCGGCGCCGCCCATGAAGCCGCCCGGCAGCTTGCTGCCCAGACCGCCCAGCATGCCGCCAAGGTTGCCCGGCAGGCCCCCGCCGCCGCCCGGCGGTGCCGCGGGCAGGCCCCAGGGGCCGCCGCCGGCACGGGCGGGGGGCTGCGCGCCCCGCTGTCCGGTCACCTGCCCCAGCACATTGCCGAGCTGCGCCCCCGCGTTGGGGCCGAGAAAGCGGTCGAGGAGGGATTTGGGGTCGATCATCCTCAGCAATTCGGCATGGGGTTACGCGAAATCAATATGCGCGCCCGCCTCGCCATCGCGGCCGTGGCTGGGGTCCAGGCAATGGGCGTGGCTGCTGTCGGCCAGCACCTCGATCACGCGGCATTCGCCGATGGTGTGGCAATGCGCTTCCGTCATCCGCTCCAGTTCCGCCTGCAGCGATTGCAGCCGGGCGATCCGGCCGCGCACCGCGTCCAGCTGGCGGCGGGCGATGGCGTCGGCGTCGGCGCAGGGGGTGTCAGGGCCCGCGCTGGCCAGCCGCAACAGCTCGCGGATGGCTTCCATGGAAAAACCCATGTCGCGGGCGTGGCGGATAAAGGCCAGGCGCTTGCGCTGCGCCTCGCCGTAGACACGCTGGTTGCCGGGCGTGCGGCGCGGCGGCGGCAGCAGCCCCACCGTCTCGTAGTACCGGATGGTGCGGACGTTGGTCGCGGTTTCCCGCGCCAGGTCACCGATGGAAAATTGGGCGGTCATGCGGCGCGGGCTCCTTGTGCCGTGCATATGGGTTGCACGATCGCCTCTTGAACCTCCAGTCCCTGGAGGTCGCATAACAGGGCAGGACGAATCGACGGAGGCCGGCGATGGCGCATGATCACGACAGCGAAACCCTGGCCTGGACAGTGGGCGGCATGGACTGCGCCTCCTGCGTGGCCAAGGTGGAGAAGGCCGTGGCCCGCTTACCCGGCGTCAGCGACATCCGCGTCAACCTCATGGCCGAGCGGCTGAGCCTGACCCTGGAGGAGGGCGGCGCGACGGCGGAGGCGATCGAGCGGCAGGTGACGGCGCTGGGCTATACCGCGCGGCGCGTCGCCGGGCCGGTGCCGGTGGACCAGGCCCCGGCCGGGGGTGGTTGCGGGCATGATCACCATGGCCATGATCACCACGATCACGACCACGCCACCCATGACCACGCCACCCAGGACCACGGGGCCCCCGCCGCCGCGCACCAGCACGGCGGCATCCCGCATTCGCATGGTGACGAGGATGCCGAGATGGCGGCCGGCACCCCCTGGTATGCCACCGGCAAGGCAAGGCTGGTCGGGCTGATCGGCGTGCTCGTGCTGCTGGCCTGGGGCGCCTCGGCGCTGTTGCCGGCGCAGGCGCAGTGGTTCTGGCTGCTGGCGACGCTGGCGGGCCTGTGGCCCTTTGGCCGCCGCGCCGTGGCGCTGGCCCGCGCCGGCAGCCCGTTTTCCATTGAAACGCTGATGAGCGTGGCGGCCCTGGGCGCCATCGTCATCGGCGCCGCGCAGGAAGCGGCGCTGGTGGTGTTCCTGTTCGCGCTGGGCGAGCTGCTGGAAAATGTCGCCGCCGGGCGTGCCCGTGCCGGCATCCGCGCGCTCGCCGGGCTGATGCCCAGCACCGCCCGGCGCGAGGCCGCTTCCGGCACGGTGGAGGAGGTGCCCGCCGCCGCGCTGCGCCCCGGCGACACCGTGCTGATCCGCCCCGGCGAGCGGCTGCCCTGCGATGGCGAGGTGCTGGAAGGCCGCAGCGCCATGGATGAAAGCCCCGTGACGGGCGAAAGCGTGCCGGTGACCCGCGGCGTGGGCGATGCCGTGATCGCCGCCTCCATCAGCACCGACGGCGCGCTGCGGCTGCGCGTGACGCGCGGCGCCGCCGACAACACCCTGGCCCGCATCGTACGGCTGGTGGAGGAGGCGACGGCGTCCCGCGCGCCCACCCAGCGCTTCATCGAGCGGTTCAGCACCTGGTGGACGCCGGGCGCCATGGCCGCCGCGGCGGTGACCATGCTGCTGCCGCCGCTGCTGGGCGGGGACTGGGGCACCTGGTTCTATCGCGGGCTGGCGCTGCTGCTGGTAGCCTGCCCCTGCGCGCTGGTGATCTCTGTGCCCGCCGCCATGGCGTCCGGCCTGTCCGCCGGCGCGCGGCGCGGGCTGCTGGTCAAGGGCGGCGCGGCGCTGGAGGCGATCGGCAGCGCCAAGACCATCGCCTTCGACAAGACCGGCACGCTGACGGAAGGCCGGCCGCGCGTGACCGACCTGTTGCCGCTGGGCGGCGCCACGGAGGCGGAGGCGCTGCGGCTGGCGGCGGCGGTGGAGCAGGGCTCGGGCCACCCGCTGGCGCGCGCCATCCTGGAACGCGCGGCGGGGCTGGCGCTGCCGGCGGCGGGCGAGGCCAGCGCCGTGCCCGGCCGGGCCGCGCAGGCGGTGGTGGAAGGCCGGCGCGTGTCCGTGGGCAGCCCGCGCCATGCCGCCGAGGCGGGCGCCACGCTGGACCATGCGCGCATCGGCGCGCTGGAAGCGGAAGGCAAGACAGTGGTGGTGCTGGTGGCGGATGGCACCGCCCTGGCACTTCTGGCGATGCGTGACGAGCCGCGCGCGGATGCCGCCGCCGGCATCGCCAGCCTCAAGGCGCTGGGCCTGCGCCCGGTGATGCTGACTGGCGACAACCCGCGCACCGCCGCCGCCATCGCCGGCGCCCTGGGCCTGGATGCCGAGGCCGGGCTGCTGCCGGAAGACAAGCTGCGCCACATCGGCGCGCTGCGGCAGGCCGGGCCGGTGGCCATGGTGGGCGACGGCATCAACGATGCGCCGGCGCTGGCCGCCGCCTCGGTCGGCATCGCCATGGGCGGCGGGACGGACGCGGCGCTGGAAGCCGCCGACGCGGCGCTGCTGCGCGGCCAGGTGGCGGGCGTGGCGGAGCTGGTGGCGCTGTCCCGCGCCACGCTGGCCAACGTCAAGCAGAACGTGGCGGTCGCGGTCGGGCTGAAGGCGGTGCTGCTGGTCACCACGCTGCTGGGCATCACCGGGCTGTGGCCGGCCATCCTGGCCGATACCGGGGCCACCGTGCTGGTGACGCTGAACGCGCTGCGCCTGCTGGGCTGGCGCCCGCGCCTGGCGTGATGTGGCGCGGCGGCCACAGCGTGGCGGGAATTCCCGGGGGTGATCGCGCCCGATATTGCTGCTGAGAGGCATTCGCATTACGCGGCCGGAAATGCCAGCGCCGAGGCCTGGCCCTTCCAGGAGAGACGCGGATGCTGGCGACCCCCATCGGCCCCACGGCGCGGCGCGCGCTTTGGCTGCTCGCCGCGACCGCGCTGTTTCCCGCCGCCGCCTGGGCGCAGGCGGACGCCGAGCCGCTGCAGCTGCCGACCGTGCAGGTGACCGGCGAGCGTGAGCGCGCGCTGGACCCGGTGCGCGGCTTCGTGGCGCAGCAGGAGATCACCGGCACCAAGACCGACACGCCGCTGATCGAGAACCCGCAATCCATCTCCGTCGTGCCGCGCGACCAGATCGATGCCCGCCAGGCGCAGACGCTGGGCGAGGCGCTGCGCTACACCGCCGGCGTGCGCGGCGAGAACTACGGCACCGACAGCCGCACCGACTGGTTCCAGCTGCGTGGCTTCAACGCGCAGGACAACGGCATCTTCCTGAACGGCCTGCGCTACAACACCGGCTATGCCGGCAGCGTGTTCGAGACCTATGGCCTGGAACGCTACGAGGTGCTGCGCGGCCCGACCTCGGTGCTGTACGGCCAGATCGCCCCGGGCGGGCTGGTCAACATGGTGCAGCGCCGCCCCACCGACTTCGCCCAGGGCGAGGTGCGGCTGACGGCGGGCAGCCACGACCGGCTGCAGGCGCAGGGCTATTCCTCCGGCCCCCTGACGCGCGACGGCGTCTGGTCCTACAGCCTGACCGGGCTGGTGCGCGATGCCGACACGGCGGTGGACGAGGTGCAGGACGACCGCATCTTCCTGGCCCCCAGCCTGACATTCAAGCCGACCGCCGACACCTCGCTGACCGTGCTGGGCTATTATCAGCGGGACCGCACCTCGGGAAACCAGTTCCTGCCCTATGACGGCACGGTGGAGCCCACGCCCTTCGGCCGCATCTCGCGCAGCCGCTTCACCGGCGAGCAAAGCTACGACCGCTTCGACCGCACCCAGTACGGCGTCGGCTACGAGCTGAGCCACCGCTTCAACAACGTCTGGTCGGTGCAGCAGAACCTGCGCTACGGCCACACCGACATCGACTGGAACCAGGTCTATGGCGGCGGGCTGCAGGCGGACCGGCGCACGCTGAACCGCTTCGCCTACCGCGCCGACATCGATGTCGGCACCTTCCAGGTGGACAACCAGGTGAAGGCCGAGTTCTCCACCGGGCCGCTCACCCACACGCTGCTCGGCGGCTTCGACTACAGCCGGGTGAACTACCGCAACGCGCAGTATTTCGACTTCGCGGGCGGGCTGGACGTGTTCACGCCGGCCTATGGCAGCCCGGTGCCGGCGCTGACCACGCCCTATGACAACGTGCGGCAGATCAACAGCCAGTACGGCCTGTACCTGCAGGACCAGATGCGGCTCGACCGGCTGGTGCTGCTGGCCGGCATCCGCCAGGACTGGGCCTATTCCGACATCGACGACCGCGACGCCGGCGGCGCCCGCCGCTACCAGAACGACGACGCCTTCACCTGGCGCGCCGGGCTGCTGTACCTGGGCGAGAACGGCGTCTCGCCCTATGCCAGCTACGCCCGCTCCTTTCAGCCGCAGATCGGCACGGACAGCCAGGGCAACGCCTGGAACCCGCTGGAAGGCGAGCAGTACGAGGTGGGCATCAAGTTCCAGCCCAACGGCATGCGTTCCTTCGTGCAGGTGGCCGCCTTTCACCTGACCCAGGCCAACACCCTGACGCCTGATCTGCGGAGCCCGTTCCTGCAGGTTTCGGTCGGCGAGATCCGCGTGCGCGGCGTGGAGCTGGAAATGGTGGCCGAGCTGGGCGGCGGCGTCAGCCTCGTCGGCTCCTACACCTACCTGGACCCGGAGATCACCCGCAGCAACGCGGCCAACGAGCTGGGCCACCGCCCCGCGGGCGTGGCCAAGAACAACGCCGGGCTTTACGCCGAATACAGTTTCGCGGCCTTCAACGGCCCGCTGGGCGGGCTGACGCTGGGCGCAGGCGTGCGCTACCTCGGCAATACCTCGGCGGTGAACACCGGCGGCGCGGTGGTGCCGGACACGACCTTGTTCGACGCCAGCCTGCGCTACGACCTGTCGCGCCTGAGCGAGCGGATGAAGGGGCTGCAGTTCGCGGTCAACGCCAGCAACCTGGCCGACACCCGCTATGTCAGCCGCTGCGCCGGCGAAACCGGCTGCTTCTACGGCAACAGCCTCAACGTGCTGGGCAGCCTCAGCTACAAATGGTGACGGTCCGCCCCGGTGCCGATGCGGCGCCGGGGCTGGACTTCCCGGCCATGCGCTCGACATGCTGTGCACAGCGCCGGGAGAGCCAGTCTTGCAGCCACAACCACAGCCGACCCCCCAGGCCGACGCGCCGCCCACGGCCCGGACCTCCTTGCAGGAGCGCCGCCCCCGCGCCCTGAAGCACGGCGACAGCTTCGGCCTGTTCGACCGCGCCGGCGACCTGGATGGCGCCCCTGACAGCCCCGAAGGGCTGTTCCACCTCGACACCCGCTACCTGTCGCGCCTGTCCCTGACACTGAACGGCCAGCCGCCGGTGCTGCTCGGCTCGGCGCTCAGCGCGGATAACACGACCCTGACCTGCGACATGACCAACCCCGACGCGGGTCTGGAAATGCCGCGCGGGCAGCTGCACCTGCGGCGCTCCAAGTTCATCTGGAACAATGCCTGCCACGAGCGCGTGGCGGTCCGTAACTTCGGCGACAGCGCGCAGCAGGTGCGGCTCGACTATGCCTTCGCCGCCGACTTCGTGGACCTGTTCGAGGTGCGCGGCCGGCGCCGCCCGGTGCGAGGCGAGGACCAGCCGCCCGTGGTGCGCGCCGATGCGGTGGAACTCTCCTACCACGGGCTGGACGGCGCCCTGCGCCGCACCCGCCTGCGCTTCGCCCCCGCGCCGCACAGCATCGCCCCCGGCGGGGCGGGCTTCGTGCTGGACGTGCCGCCGGGCAAGCAATGCGTGGTGTTCCTGTCCGTTGAGGTGGAGGAAGGCAACCCCGCGCGGGCATTGCCCGAGGCCGGGGCCGACCGGGCCTTCCATGCCGCGCTCCGCACGTCGCGCCGGGCGCTGCGGCGGATGGCATCGCGCGCCGCGCGCATCGAGACGTCGCACGAGATCTTCAACGAGGTGCTGCGGCGCGCCGGCGCGGACCTCGACATGCTGCTGACCGACAAGCCGGGCGGACCCTACCCCTATGCCGGCATCCCCTGGTTCAGCACCGCCTTCGGCCGCGACGCGCTGATCACCGCCTGGCAGGTGCTGTGGTTCGACCCGGCGATCGCGCGGGGCGTGCTGACCTTTCTGGCTGAAACGCAGGCCACAACGGAGGACCCGGCCAACGATGCCGAGCCCGGCAAGATCCTGCACGAGATGCGGGCGGGCGAGATGGCGCGACTGGGCGAGGTGCCCTACGGCCGGTACTACGGCAGCGTTGATTCCACCCCCCTGTTCGTGATGCTGGCCGGCGACTACCTGGACCGCACGGGAGACCTGGCCACGCCGCGCCGGCTGTGGCCGCAGATCGAGGCCGCGCTGGGCTGGATGGAACGCGCGCAGCGGTGCGGCGGTGCCGAGCGCGGCTTTGTCACCTATCAGCGGCGCACGCCGCAGGGGCTGGTGAACCAGGGCTGGAAGGACAGCGGCGACAGCATCTTCCACGCCGACGGCACGCTGGCGGATGGGCCGATCGCGCTGGTGGAGATGCAGGGCTATGTCTACGCGGCGTGGCGCGCCGCCGCCCGCATCGCCCGCGCGCTGGGCCTGCAGCCGCGCGCCGAGGCGCTGGATGCCCGCGCCGCGGCGCTGCGCGAGGACTTCGACCGCGTGTTCTGGGACGAGGCGCTAGGCACCTACGTGCTGGCCCTGGATGGCGAAGGGCGGCCGTGCCGCGTGCGCTCCTCCAACGCCGGGCACGCGTTGTTTTCCGGCATCGCCAAGCCGGAACGGGCGGCGCGGCTGGTGCGGACCCTGATGGACCCGGCGAGCTTTTCCGGCTGGGGCATCCGCACCCTGGCCGCCGGCGAGGCCCGCTACAACCCCATGAGCTACCACAACGGGTCGGTATGGCCGCACGACAACGCCATGATCGCCGCCGGCTTTTCCCGCTACGGCTTTCGCGCCGAGGCCGCGCGGGTGCTGGACGGCATGTTCGCCGCCGCCGAGCATCTGGAGCTGCGGCGGCTGCCGGAACTGTTCTGCGGCTTTCCCCGGCGCAACGGCGATGGCCCGACGCCCTACCCCGTGGCCTGCGCGCCGCAGGCCTGGGCGGCGGTCACGCCCTTGTCGCTGCTGGCCTCCTGCCTGGGGCTGCGCTTTGACCCGTCGGATGGCTGCGTGGGCTTTCAGCGCCCCTCGCTGCCGGCGTTCCTGGACACGGTGGCACTGCGTAACCTCCGGCTGGCCGACAGCCGCATCGACATCGGCTTCCGCCGGGTGGACAGCGAGGTGGGCATGGCGGTTCTGTCGCGCGAGGGTGCCATCCGCGCCACCATGACGAGCTAGCTGGCACGCCGCCGGGTGGCCGCGCCGGTGGACCGCCGCACAGCGGCCGATCTACCATCCGCGCGGCTTTTCCGCAGTGCCGCGAAACAAGAACAAGGAGCGCCGACCATGCCGCATGACGGCCACGACCATGGCTCGCTGGAGGTGCCGCCGGATGGCTGGAAGCATTCCGGCGTCCGCGTCATCCCCGGCGACAAGCTGGACACGAACACCGCGCAGACGCCCGGCATGAACCGGGCCGCCGCCATCAATCTGGCGCGCGTCGGCGCGCAGAAGATCTGGGCCGGCACCGTGCACATCCATGCCAACGCCAAGACCGGCGCGCATCACCATGGGCCGCTGGAAAGCGTGATCTACGTGGTGAAGGGGCGCGCGCGGCTGCGCTGGGGCGAGGCGCTGGAATACGTGGCCGAGGCCGGGCCGGGCGACTTCATCTACGTGCCGCCCTTCGTGCCGCACCAGGAGATCAACGCCCTGGAAGACGAGACGCTGGAATGCGTGCTGGTCCGCAGCGACAACGAGGCGGTGGTGGTGAACCTGGAGATCGAACCGGCGGAGCAGCCGGAGAACGTGCCCTGGATCGACCCGATCCATAAGGGCTAACCGGAATCGGGGGGGGCTTTTGGCCCCCCCCCCGGGCTTCAGGCGACGCGGGCCTTGCCGCGTGCCCAGTCCTGCGTGCGCGCGGCCACCAGCTGCGCCACCCGGGCGGCTTCCCCCAGGCTGCTGAAGGTGGCGCCGTCCAGGTCGTCCACCACGGGATCGACGGCGCGAAAGCGCCAGCCGGCGTGATGAGAAACGGCGACGCCGACAAAGCGGCCCGCAATGTCGATGGGGCGTGAGGCGATCATGAAAGCGAACTCCTGCCGGGGCACGCGGAGGTACCCGGGGATGTGGTGCGTGGCTGTGGGCGAGGCGTGCGGCGCGTCAGCGCCGACAGCGCATTCGGGCCACGGCCAGGGTCGCCATCATCCGGCAGGCAGGATGGCGCTTTAGCATTTGGTGACGCGGTGCAAGCTGCATGGGTCAAATCCCCGCGGGGCCGAAGCCCGGTTGCTGGAATGGCGCGGGGGTGATGCTCCTTAACCAGCACGCACGCAAGCATAATTTTTATAAACACAAAATTTCGGCGTGGAAACTTTGGTCGGGCATCGTGACGGCGGCGCGGCAACGGTCCGGCCCCGCCTAGCGTTGATCCGCAATCACGATGTCGGTGCCGTCGCACCGGCAGGGAGCCTGCTCGCGATGCCGACCGCCCTCCTCCGCTTCCCGCCGCACGGTTTCGCATGCCGGCGGTGTGGCGGTGCGGTGGCCAGTTCTGCACGGCACCCGGTGCATCCGCCCATGCCCCTGCCGACCTGAAGGAAGCCCCCCATGTCCGACGACCCGTCTATCGAGCCCTATGTTGGTCCGGCCGGAGGTTGGGGCTCCCTGAAGTCTGTGGAAGGGATTCTCGCGCGGGAAAACCGCCTCGCCGCCGGCAATGCGCTGCTGTTGAAGCAGAACAAGCATGACGGCTTTTCCTGCGTCAGCTGCGCCTGGGAAAAGCCGGCGCAGCCCGCGGTCTTCGAATATTGCGAGAACGGCGCCAAGGCCACGGCCTGGGAGATCACCTCCAAGCGCGTGCCACCCGAATTCTTCGCCGGGCACACGCTGGCCGAGCTGCGCGGCTGGACCGACCATGCGCTGGAAGCGGAAGGGCGGCTGACTCACCCCATGCGGTGGGACAAGGCCAGCGACACCTATCGCCCCGTCGCCTGGGAGGATGCCTACAGGGAGATCGGCGCCGAACTGCGGAAGCTCGACCCGGAGTCGGTGATCTTCTACGCCTCGGGCCGCGCGGCGCTTGAGACGTCTTACATGTGGCAGCTCTTCGCGCGGTTGTACGGCAACAACAACCTGCCCGACTCTTCGAACATGTGCCACGAGAGCACCTCGGTCGCGCTGCCGGAAAGCATCGGCATTCCGGTCGGCACGGTGACGCTGGAGGATTTCGAGCAGACCGACGCGATCTTCTTTTTCGGCCAGAACGTCGGCACCAACAGCCCGCGCATGCTGCACCCCTTGCAGGAGGCCTCCAAGCGCGGCGTGCCGATCGTCACCTTCAATCCGCTGCGCGAACGGGGCCTGGAGCGCTTCACCAACCCGCAGTCGCCGGTGGAGATGCTAACGGGCAAGGAAACGCGGATCTCGTCCGAATACCACCAGCTCCGGGCGGGTGGTGACATCGCGGCGGTGCTCGGCCTGTGCAAGGCCCTGGTGATGGCGGATGATGCCGGCGCCAAGGTGCTGGACCATGCCTTCATCCAGCAACACACGCATGGATTCGCGGACTTCCAGGACTACGCCCGCAAAAGCGACTGGGCCGAGATCGAGCGTGAGTCCGGGCTGACCCGTGCCGCGCTGGAAAGCGCCGCGCGGGTCTACGCCGCGGCCGATGGCGTGGTGCTGGTTTATGGCATGGGCATCACGCAGCACCGGCGCGGCGTGGAGGCCGTGCAGATGCTGGTCAATCTGCTTCTGCTGCGCGGCAACATCGGCAAGGCCGGCGCGGGCATCTGCCCGGTGCGCGGCCATTCCAACGTGCAGGGCCAGCGCACCGTCGGCATCACGGAAAAGCCCGAGCTGGCGCCGCTGGACAAGCTGGACCAGCAATACGGCTTCAAGTCGCCGCGCAAGCTGGGCCGCAACACGGTCGAAACCTGCGAAGGCATCATCGACGGCAGCGTGCGCGGCTTTCTGGGCCTGGGCGGCAACTTCATCCGCGCCGTGCCGGAAACCGAGGCGATGGAAGAAGCCTGGCCCCGGCTGCGGCTTTCCGTGCAGATCGCCACCAAGCTGAACCGCAATCACCTGATCCCGGGCGAAGTCACCTTTCTGCTGCCCTGCCTCGGGCGCACGGAAATCGACGAGCAGCGCAACGGGCCGCAGCTGGTCTCGATCGAGGACTCCAACGGCCAGATCCATCCGTCGCGCGGCGTGGCCAAGCCGGCCGGGCCGCACCTCCGCTCTGAACCGGCGATCATCGCTGAGCTGGCCAAGGCCACCCTGCCGGACAGCGGCAAGGTGCCGTGGGACGACTGGGTGGCCGACTACGCGCGCATCCGCGACGCGGTGGCCGAATCCCTGCCGGAAAGCTTTCACGACTACAACGCGCGGCTGCGCAAGCCCGGCGGCTTCCCGCGTGCCCGCGCGGCACGCGAGCGGATCTGGAAGACCAAGACCGGCAAGGCCAACTTCATTGTCCCGGCCGGGCTGGTGGCGGACCCGGATGCACCGGCCCTGGGGCCGGACGTGCTGCGGTTGATGACCATCCGCTCCAACGACCAGTTCAATACCACTATCTATGGCTATGACGACCGCTTCCGCGGGGTCAACGGCACGCGGCGGGTGCTGTTCATCGGCCGCAACGACATGGTGCGGCTGGGCCTTTCGGACGGCCAGACGGTGCGACTGACCACGGCGGTGCAGGACGGGCGGACACGCAGCGTCGGCAGCATGCGCGTGGTGGCCTACGACGTTCCCGACGGCTGTTGCGCCGCCTACTACCCGGAATGCAACCCGCTGATCCCGCTGTGGCACCATGCCGAGCGCGCCAAGGTGCCGGCCGCTAAGTCGGTGCCCGTGCGCATCACGCCTGACGCGGGTGCCGCGTGAACATCGGCGCCCGCGCCGCCCCGCGCCGCGCCTGGCGCGCCGGCGGTTGGGTGGAGGGCGACCGCGCCCTGCCGGAGGAGGTCGCCGTCGCCTTCACCTATGACGGCGTGTCCCACGCGGTGATGATGGCGACGCCGGACGACCTGCGGGACTTCGGCATCGGCTTCAGCCTGACCGAGGGGATCCTTGAGGATGCCTCGGAGGTCGAGAGCCTGGAGGTGGTTTCGCTGCCCACCGGCATCGACCTGCGCTTCTGGTTGCGGGCGGACCGGGGCGATGCGCTGGCGGCCCGCCGCCGCCGCATGGCGGGGCCGGTGGGTTGCGGCATGTGCGGGCTGGAAACTCTGTCCCAGGCACAGCGCGCCGTGCCGCGGGTGGGGCAGGGCGCGCGCTTCACACCGCAGGAGGTGGCGGCGGCGCTGGAAGCCCTGCCGCCGGCGCAGCAGCTACACGCCGAAACGCGCGCCGTGCACGCGGCCGCCTTTTGGCACCCCGCGCTGGGGCTGGCGGCGCTGCGCGAGGATGTGGGCCGCCACAACGCCATGGACAAATTGGCGGGCGCGCTGGCAGCCCGGGCGCTGCGGCCGGCTGATGGCATGGTGCTGATGACCAGCCGCATCTCGGTGGAGCTGGTGCAGAAGGCGGCGATGATGGGCGTGGCGGTGCTGGCGGGCGTGTCCGCACCCACCGTCCTGGCCCTGCAGGTGGCGGAAACGGCCGGCATCACCGTGGTCGGCATCGCCCGGCGGGACGGGTTCGAGGTCTTCACCCACCCCTGGCGCATCGAGGAAGCCTGAGCCGGCGCGGCATCCGCCGCGCCGGCCCTGGCCTTCAGGCGGCGAAGCCTTCCAGCACCACCTTGCCGATGCTGCGGCCGCTGCGCAGCAACTCGTGCGCCCGGCGGAGGTTGGCGGCGCTGATGGTGCCGTAGTGCTGCTGCAGCGTCGTCTTCAACGTGCCGGCTTCCAGCAGCGATGCCACCTCGTTCAAAGCCTGGTGCTGCGCCGCCATGTCCGGCGTCTGGAACAGCGAGCGGGTGAACATCAGCTCCCAGCTGACCGTGATGCTCTTGGTCTTCAGCGGCACGATGTCGAAGACCTTGGGGTCGTCGATCAGGGCCAGGTGGCCCTGCGGCGCGATCAGCTTGGCGATGGCCGGCAGGTGCTCGTCGGAACCGGTCAGGCTGGCCACGTATTCCGCCTGCTCGATGCCCGCGTCCTTCAGCGCCTCGTCCAGCGGGCGGTGGTGATCGATCACGTGATGCGCGCCCATGCGCTTGCACCAGTCGATGCTTTCCGGGCGCGACGCGGTGGCCACCACGGTCAACCCGGTAAGCTGCCGCGCCATCTGGATCAGCACGGAGCCGACGCCGCCGGCGCCGTTGATCACCAGCAGCGTGCCGGTGCTTTGCCGCGACACCTTCAGGCGGTCGAACAGCAGCTCCCAGGCCGTCAGGCTGGTCAGCGGCATGGCGGCCGCCTCCGCGAAGGACAGGTTGGCGGGCTTGCGGCCGACCAGCCGCTCGTCCACCGCCTGGAACTCAGCGTTGCTGCCGGGGCGGTTCAGGGCACCCGCGTAGAATACCTCGTCGCCCGGGCGAAACAGCGTCACGGCGGGGCCGACGGTGCGCACCACGCCGGCGGCGTCGAAGCCCAGCACGCCCGGCTCGTTGCCATTGGGCGCCGCGCGGCCCAGCACCTTGGTATCCACCGGGTTGACCGAGATGGCGCGGACCTCCACCACCAGGTCATGGACCTCGGGGTGCGGGTGCGGCCGCTCGATGTCGTCCAGGGCCGATGCGTCGCCCGGAGCGTGGTAGCCAACGGCTTTCATGCGTGTGTCGCCTTTCCGCTTTCGAATCGGTCCACCCAGGCCGGCTGCGCGCCGGGCCAGGCCAGGGACCGGGCATGGTAGATGGCGCGCGCGACGGCCCTTGCCACCACCTGGGTCGCCGCATGGCCGAGTTGCGTGAGCTCGGCGATGGGATCGTGCAACTCCCGCGTCCCGGTCGAGGCGGCGAACAGGGTGTCGCCATCGGTCGGCGCATGGGCGGGCAGGATGGCGCGGGCCAGCCCGTCGTCCCCCATGGTGGCCAGCCGCCGGGCCTGGACCTTGGATAGCGCCGCATCCGTCACCACCAGCCCGATGGTGGTGGCGGTGCCAGGACCGCCCTTCAGGCGCGGCGTCAGGTATTCCGGGCGGAACTCCGGCAGGCCCCGCCCGCCGAACTCGTTGCCGCATTCGAAGGGCGCAGCCCAGAACCAGGGGCCATCGCCGATCAACGGCGTGCCGACCGCGTTCACCGCCATGATCGCCGCCACGCGGTGGCCCTGCGCCGTGACGGTGCTGGCCGAGCCCAGCCCGCCCTTGACCGTGGCTGTGGTGGCCCCCGTGCCGGCGCCCACGGAACCGAGCGCGAAGGCGCCAGTGGCGGCGGCGCGCGCCGCCTGGTAGCCCAGTTCGCGGTACGGGCTGAAGCGGCCCCAGTCCTTGTCGCCGCCGTTCAGCAGGTCGAACAGGATGGCCTGGGGCGCCAGTGGAACGTTCACGCCGCCGAAGCGGATGCCGCGCCCGTCTTCCCGCAGTGCCGCCTGCACGCCCCCCGCCGCGTCCAGCCCGAAGGTCGAGCCGCCGGACAGCACGATGGCGTCCACGCGCTCCAGCGTCATGTCGGTGCGCAGCAGGTCGGTGTCGCGCGTGCCGGGGGCACCGCCGCCGATGGCCACGGCGGCGACGGCCGGCGCATCGAACAGGATGGCGGTGACGCCGGAGCCCAGCGCCGGGTCGGTGGCATGGCCGACGCGGAGGCCGGGGATGTCGGTCAGCAGGTTCAGGTCCATGCCCGCCATCCTGGGGCCCCGCCGCCCGGCCGCCAAGCCGGGCGCCGCGTCACTCGACGCGGATGCCGCCTTCGCGGATCACCGGGGTCCAGCGGTCGTATTCGGCCTTCAGGAAGTCGGCGAATTCCTTTCGCGTGCCGCCGACCACGACGCCCGCCTGGCTTTCGGCCACCGCCTTGCGCACCTCGGGCAGTGCCGCGATCTGGTTGAGCACCGCGTTGATGCGGTCGGCCAGCGCCGGGTCCATGCCCGGCGGTGCGGCGAAGGCGTACCAGATGGCGACGTCGAAGCCGGGGAGCGTGTCCGCGATGGCGGGCACGCCGGGCAGCATGTCCGTCGCCGGGCCGCCCATGGCCACCGCGCGGATCTGGCCACCACGCACCATCTGCAGGCCGGAGGACAGGGTGGGGAACACGAACTGCGCGTCGCCGCGCATCACCGCCGTAACGGCCTCGGAACCGCTGCGGTAGGGGACGTGCACCATGGAGATGCCGGCCTGGCGTTCCAGCAGCGCCATGAACAGGTGGCTGCCGTTGCCGACGCCGGCCGAGGCATAGGTGTAGTAGTCCGGCTCCGCCTTGGCGCGTGCGATGATCTCGGCGACCGTCTGCTCCTTGACCTTGGGATTGGCCATCAGCGTCGCGTTGAGCTTGGCGCCCTGCATGATGGGCGTGAAGCCGGTCATCGGGTCGTAGCCGATGCGCGGGTTCAATTCCTTGCCGATGGCGTTGGCGCCGATGTCGGCCATCATCAGCGTGTAGCCGTCGGGCGGCTGCTGCGTCACATAGGCGCCCGCCACCAGCCCGCCGGCGCCGGAGCGGTTCTCGATCACCAGCGATTGGCCGTTGGCGAATTCCTGGAAGCGCTGTCCGAAGACGCGGGCCAGGGTGTCGATGGCGCCGCCGGCCCCGAAGGGCACCACCATGCGCACCGGCCGGTCCGGCCAGGCGGCGGCAGCGGGGGCGCCCAGGGCAGGGGTGGCGAGCAGGCCGGCGGCCAGCCCGCCAAGGGCGCGGCGGGTCAGGATGGTCTTTGTTGTCATTGCTTGGACGTTCCTCGTGAGGGCAGGCAGCGGGCGTTCAGAACGCCTCTTCGTAGAGCCGCAGGGCGTCGGCCTCGGAGACCTCCACCGGGTTGTTGATCAACAGGCGCTGCTGCTGCATGGCGTCGCGCGCCAGCTGCGGCAGGCTGTCGCGCGTCACCTGCAGCTCATGCAGCCGCTTGGGCATGTCGCAGCCCGCCACCAGCGTCTCGATGGCCGCCAGGAAGCCCTCCGCCGTTTGCGCCGTGGCGCCCACCGAGGAGGCGAGCTGCGCGTAGAGCGGCGCGGCGGCGGCCAGGTTGAAGCGCAGCACCGGCAACAGCATCAGCGCGTTGGAAAGCCCGTGCGGCACGTGGTAGCGACCGCCCAGCGGATAGGCGAGCGCGTGCACGGCAGCCACCGGCGCATTGGCGAAGGCCATGCCGGCGAGGCAGGAGCCCAGCAGCATGGCGCCGCGCGCCTCGACATCCCTGCCGTTCGCCAGGACGCGCGGCAGGTTGGCCGAAAGCAGCGCCAGCGCCTGCTGCGCCAGCACGTCCGATAGCGGATTCTTCAGGCGTTTGCTGGTGAAGGCCTCGATGGCATGCACCATGGCGTCGATGCCGGTGGCCGCCGTCACCGGGCCGGGCAGGCCGAGCGTCAGCGCAGGGTCCAGCAGCGCCACATCGGGCAACAGGCGGCGGGACACGACGCCCCGCTTCTCGTCGCCCGCCGTGGTGACGATGGAGATGGGCGTGACCTCGGACCCGGTGCCGGCCGTGGTCGGCGCCAGCACCAGCGGCAGGCGCGCGCCGCGGGCGAGGTCGACGCCGTAGATGGTGTCCAGCGCGCAGGGCGAGCGGAGCAGGTAGGCGACCAGCTTCGCGACATCCATGGCGCTGCCGCCGCCGAGGGCGAAGACGCCATCCACGCCCGCCGCCCGCAGCTGCTCCACCGCGCCGAGCACGATGTGCTCCGGCGGGTCGGCCTGCACGGCATCATACAGCGTGACGGAAAGCCCCGCCGCGCGCAACGATGCCTCCACCGGCGCCACCAGCCCGGCGCGCACCAGCCCGGCGTCGGTGACCAAGGCCACGTGGCGGACGCCGAACTCGGCCAGGATCGCCGGCAGCTTGTCCAGCGCGCCGTCGCGCAGCACGATGCGCGGGGTGGTCGCGAAGTTCATCGCCAGCATGGCGGCGTTATTCCGCCGCCTGCTTGGCGTCCGGCCGCGCCCAGCGCTTGTCGAAGTCCCAGACCTCGGGGAAGCCCATCAGCTCGTTCATCTTGCCGAAGTCGTAGATCACGCCCTCGGGCAGGCCGTTGGTGTCGCCGTGCTGCAGCAGGTGGCGGTAGGAATTCTCCAGCGCCTGCGCGACCGTCAGGAAGCCCACCGCCGGGTAGATGGCGATGTCGTAGCCGAAGGAGGCAAGCTTCTCGGCCGACAGGATCGGCGTGCGGCCGCCGCCGTCGACGTTGTTGGCCAGCAGCGGCGCGTCGATCTCCTGGCCGATGCGCTTCATCTCGTCCTCGGATTCCGGGCTTTCGATGAAGACGATGTCGGCGCCGGCCTGGCGGTACAGCTTGCCGCGGCGGATCGCCTCGTCCAGGCCCAGCGTGGTGCGGGCGTCGGTGCGGGCGATGATCAGGAAGTCGCTGCTTTTGCGGGCCTCCGCGGCGACCTCGATCTTCAGCGCCATCTCCTCGGCCGGGATCACGCGGCGGCCGGGGGTGTGGCCGCACTTCTTGGGCACTTCCTGGTCTTCCAGCTGGATCGCCGTCACGCCGCCGGCCTCATACCCCATCACGGTGTGGCGCACGTTCAGCAGGCCGCCGTAGCCGGTGTCGGCATCGGCGATCACCGGCGTGGTGCTGCCCTGCGCGAAGCGCGCCATGCGGGACACCATGTCGGTGAAGGTGGCCACGCCCGCGTCGGGGATGCCGAGATGCGAGGCGACAGTGCCGTAGCCGGTGGCATACAGCGCGTTGAAGCCCATGCGGTCCGCGATGCGGGCGGAGATCATGTCGAAGATGCCGGGGGCGACGACGAACTGCTTGGCGGCGAGGGCTGCCTTGAGGCGGGGATCGGCCATGTGTGTGTCTTTCCTCTTTGGAGTGTTCTTAAGCCGCCAGCGCGGCGCGGACGCGCGGCACCAGCCCGCCGGCGGCCAGGATGGCGCGGACTTCATCGCCCAGCGGCAAGGCCTGCCACTGCATGCTGCCCTGCGCCACGGTCATGCTGTCCAGGTCGATGCGTGCGTCCTCGTCCGCCCGCAGCGCCGCCGCACCCTCGGGGCAAAGCAGCACGGGCAGGCCGAGGTTGACGGCGTTGCGAAAGAAGATGCGCGCCGCGCTGTGCGCCACGATGGCCGCGACGCCGGCGGCCTTGAGCGCGATCACCGCATGCTCGCGCGAGGAACCGCAGCCGAAGTTGCGGCCGACGGCCAGGATGTCGCCCGGCCGCACGCGCTTCACGAAGTCAGGGTCCAGCCCTTCCATGCAGTGCTGGCCCAGCTCCTCCGGCTTGCGCAGGGACAGGTAGCGGCCGGGCAGGATGACGTCGGTGTTCACCTCGTCGCCGAAGCGGTGAACGCGGCCCTGAAAGGTGCTCATGCAACGGTCTCCAGCATGCGGGCGACGTCCTCGGGCGGGACGATCTCGCCGGCCACGGCGGCGGCGGCGGCGACCCAGGCATTGGCCAGGAACACTTGGCTGTCCGGGTGCCCCATGCGGCCGCGATAGTTGCGGTTGGTGGTGGCGATGGCGGTTTCGCCGGCGGCCAGGATGCCCATGTGGCCGCCGAAGCAGGCGCCGCAGGTGGGGGTGGAAACGGCGGCGCCGGCGGCGGCGAAGACATCCAGCAACCCTTCCGCCAGCGCCTCGCGCCAGATCTTCTGGGTGGCGGGAACCACCACCATGCGGACGCCGGGGGCGATCTGCCGGCCGCGCAGCATCTCGGCGCATTGCCGCAGGTCGGTCATGGTGCCGTTGGAGCAGTTGCCGACATAGACCTGGTCCACCTTCTGCCCGCGCAGGGCACCGACCGCGACGCCCGAGGCCGGGGAGGGGGGCCTGGCCACCATGGGCGTCAGCGAGGAAAGGTCGATCTCGATGCGCTGGCGATACACGGCGTCGGGGTCGGCGGCCACGGCCGCGGCCGCCGGCACCCCGCGCTTGACCATGTCGGCCGTGGACGCCGCATCGCCCTCGAACACGCAGGTGTCGGCACCGGCCTCCACCGCCATGTTGGCCACCGCCATCCGCTCGTCGATCGCCAGCGCCGCCACGCCCGGGCCGCCGAATTCCAGCGCGGCATCGGCGGCGCCGTCCGAGCCGATGCGGCGGATCAGCTCCAGGATCACGTCCTTGCCCGTCACATAGGGGCCGGGCTGCCCGGTCAGCTCGACGCGGATGCTGTCGGGCACGCGCATCCAGAGCTGCCCCATGGCCAGGGCGCCGGCGAGGTCGGTGGAGCCGAAGCCGATGCCCAGGGCGTTGAAGGCGCCTGCCGTGCAGGTGTGGCTGTCGGCGCCGAAGACGATGGTGCCGTGGCCGACCATGCCGAGCTCCGCCAGCAGCGTGTGCTCGATGCCGCCGCGGCCCGGCTCGTAGTAATGGCGGATGCCGTGTGCCTTGGCGAAATCGCGCGTCAGGGCGATGGCGCCGGCCGCCACGATGTCCGGCGCGGGGGCGAAGTGGTCGGCCACCAGCACGATGCGCTCGGGGTCGAAGGGTCGGGCCGCGCCCATCCGATCGAACTGCTCGAAGGACAGCGGGCCGGACACGTCGTTCAGCAGCACCACGTCCGGGCGGATGGTGACGATGGCGCCGGCCGGGGCCTCGCCGCCAACCGCATGCGCGGCCAGGATCTTCTGCGTGATGGTGCCGTCCCGCATGGCGCCGCTCCCTCCATGGCAGGCCGCGGCGGGGCGCCGGGCGCTGCTCGTTTGCCGCCAGGCTGCGACCCGGCATATGCGCAAACGATAGCACGTCCCCGCATCGCGTAAAGCGCTTCCCTGGCGTCGGTCGGCGTGATTGCACCGCCAAGGCCCGGCTGCTAACGGCGCGGGCATGGATGACCGCCCTCCCGCCGGCCTTCCCGACCCGGCCGGGGCGCAGCCGGTGCGCGCCACGGTGGCCAGCCTCGCCCGCCGGGCCGGTGTCGCCGCGTCCACCGTGTCGCGCGCGTTGCGCGACGACCCGCGCATCTCGCCCAAGGTGCGGGAGCGCATCGTCGCGCTGGCCCAGGAAGCGGGCTATACGCCCAATGTCCTGGCCCGCACGCTGGTCAGTGGCCGCAGCGGCCTGATCGGGCTGGTGCTGGGGCCCGTGGACAACCCCTTCTATGCCGAGCTGATGCAGCAGACCGTGTCGCAGGCCGCCGAGCGCGGCTGGCGCCTGCTGCTGCTCCATGCCGGCCGCGGCCCGATCGAGGACGCGACCGCCGAGGCGCTGCTGCAATACCGGGTGGATGGCTGCCTGATCACCTCCGCCACGCTGTCGTCGCGCGCCGCCGCCATCTGCGCCGCCAACCGCGTGCCGCTGGTGATGCTGAACCGCGTGGCGCGGGAGCATGGCAGCGCCGTGTCCTGCGACAACATGGCCGGCAGCGCCGCTCTGGCGCGGCTGCTGCTGGACGGCGGGCACCGGCGCATGGCGGTGATCGCCGGCAATGCCGGCACCTCCACCAGCACGGAGCGTGTGGCGGGCTTCGCGCAGGCGGTGCAGGCGGCCGGGCTTCCGGCACCCCTGGTGCTGCCAGGGGGCGCCGGGCACCCGGAAGGCTTCGCGGCAGGGCAGGCCATCGCGGCCATGCCGGCGGCCGAGCGCCCCGACGCGGTGTTCGGGGTCAGCGACATCCTGGCCATGGGGGCCATGGATGCGCTGCGCGAGGCCGGGCTGACCGTGCCGGGGGATGTGGCGGTGGTGGGCATGGACGGCATCGGCGCCGCCGCCCGCCCGCCCTACCGCCTCACCACCGTGGTCCAGCCGCTGCCGGCGATGGTGGCGCGCGGGCTGGACCTGCTGCTGGCGCGCATCGGCGGCGCGCCGCTGGAGGACGAGATCGTGTCCCTGCCCGGCACGCTGGAAGTGCGGGGTTCGACGCGCTAGGGCGCGGCGGTGGCCGGTGCCGCCGCCGTGTCGATATGCGCGATCACGGACATGCCCGGCCGTAGCCGCGCCGCGAGCTCCTGCCCCTCGTCGATCGAGATCCGCACCGGCAGGCGCTGCGCCACCTTGGTGAAGTTGCCGGTCGCGTTGTCGGCGCGGATGACGCTGAATTCCGAGCCCGTGGCGGGCGAGAAACGCTCGATCCGCCCGCGCATCTCGGCGCCGCCCAGCGCATCGACGGTGAAGCGCACCGGCTGGCCGGGCTGCATGCCGGCGAGCTGGGTTTCCTTGTAGTTGGCCACCACCCAGCGGCGCGGCGGCACCACGGTGGTCAACTGTGTGCCGGCCTGCACGTATTGCCCCACACGGGCGCCGACCTCGCCGAGTCGGCCATCCTCGGGCGCCACCACACGGGTGTTTTGCAGGTCGATCTCGGCCAGGCGCACGGCGGCCTCGGCATTGTGCACGCTGGCTTCCAGCGTGGCGCGGGTGGCCTGGGTTTCGGCCAGGTTCTGCTCGGCCACCGTCACGGAGGCGCGCGCCTGTGCCAACCCGGCACGGGCCTGCTGCAAGGCCGCCTGGGTGGTCACCAGCGTGGCGCGCGACTGGATGTTGGAGGCGACCAGCGGCGCGATGCGGTCATTATCCGCGTCCGCCTTGGTCAGCACCGCCTCGGCGTTCTGCACCTGGGCGCGGGACACGGCGATGCTGGCTTCCCGCGTCTCGATGGTGACAGCGAGGTTGGTGAGATTGGCCTGAGAGGACGCCAGCGTGGCGCGCGCCTGCTCCAGCTTCTGCCGGTAGATGCGGTCGTCGATCTGGACCAGCAAAGCGCCCTGCTTGACCTCCATGTAGTCCTGCACCGGGATCTCGGTGACATAGCCGGCCACCTGGGGGCTGATCACGGTGACCAGCCCGCGCACATAGGCGTTGTCCGTCACCTCCTCCGTGGTGGTGAAGGGCGGTAGGCGCCAGGCGTGCAGCACCAGCAGCACGCCGGCGACACCGACCAGCAGCACCGGGATGGTGGCGCGGGACTTGAAGAAGTTCAGGCTCATGGGTGTGGATCTCAGGCGGGTTCGGCGGCGCGGGCGCGCAGCAACTTGAAGGCGACATGGCACAGCAGCAGCGCGATCGCGGCCAGCGCCAGCAGGGCAACGGCATGGAACACGTCGTTGTAGGCGAGCACGTAGGATTCGCGGGTGGCGGTCTGCGCCAGCAGCGCCGTTCCCTCGGCGCCGCGCAGCGTGGGGTCGCCCAGGGTTCCGGCATAGGCGCCGCTGTATTGCTGCACGCGCTGGGCCACCAGCGGGTTCTGCATCGTCAGCGATGACACCACGTGGCTGGAATGGAACTTCTCCCGGTACACCATCAGCGTGCCGAGGCCGGCCGAGCCGAGCAGGCCGCCGAAGTTCTGCGACACCAGGAACACCGCCAGAAAGCTTGGCAGGTACTGCATGCCGGTGCGGACCACGTGGGTGAAGCTCCAGGACATCGCGGCCGGCAGGAAGATCGCGGCACCGAAGCTGATCAGGCCCTGGGACAGGTACAAATCATGCGGCCGCGTCAGGCTGGTGGCATGGCTGTCCATCCAGGCGCCGACCGCGATCATGCTGAGCGCGATCAGGTGGATCAGCTCCGCCCGGTCCGGCTGGTTGAACGGTGCGACGCACAGGTAGCCGGCGATGGTGGCCAGCGATATCACGGTGAACAACCCGATCATGTGGTCGTTCAGGAAGCCGAGGTTCTGAAAGAAGCCGACCACGCCGCTGGTCTGCTCGGCCAGCACGAAGCGCGCGATCAGCATGGAGCCCGCGAAGGTGATCATGGCCCCCGACGACAGCCAGCGCAGGTGCAGCAGCGGCTGCTTGCGGTTCAGCTCGATCACCAGCACCAGCGCCAGCACGCCGATGCCGGCGGCCAGCGTTACGCCGACCCAGGGCGCCTCGGTCCACCAGTAGTAGCGCCCGACGGTGAGCGCGACCGAGATCAGCCCGGCGCCCAGCGCCAGCAGCGGCAGGCTGATGGCGTCCATGGCATCGAACACCTTGGCGCGGGGCGGCGGCGTGATGGGTACCAGGTGCACCACCGTCAGGCTGAGCAACGCCAGCCCGAGCTCCAGCATGTTCAGCCCGTGCCACAGCCCCACCTCCAGCAGGTGTGGCGAGATCACCCGTGCCAGCGGCGTGGCCAGCGAGGTGCCGAGCAGCCCGAGGCAGATGCCCGTGGTCAGCCGGCGGGCCGGGGGGAACGGTTCCAGCATGTATAGGAAGGCCAGCGTGCCGAGCGGGGCCGTGGCGAAGCCGGCGACGGCGCGCAGCACGACGGCCGCATTCAGGTCATTGGTGAACAAGTGCAGCAGCGACACCAGGGCGAAGGCCGCCAGCCCCAGCTTCGCGAACAGCCGGATGCCGTATTGCGTGCGGAACTTCCACAGCATCAGCGTGGCGGTGACGCTGGTGGAGGTATAGGCGGCGGTAAGCCACAGCGCCTCGTTTGTGGTGGCGCCGAACTGTGCCTGCGCCGCCTGGATGTTGACCGCGACCAGGTTGTTGCTCAGCCCGGAGGTGAGGCCGAACAGCAGCGAGCACAGGAAGAACCCGCACACGCGCAGCACCCCGCCTTCCGGCGGCGGCACGGTATCGGGCACGGCGGCCGCGGTGGTGGCGCTCATGACCGGGCTTCCGTGGACAAGGCATCAAGGTTGGCGCTGATGGCGCGCAGCACGTCCAGCGCCGTGGCGAGCTCGGCATCGTCGATGCCCTCCAGCACGCGTTCGCGCAGGCGAGCGGAGATCTCCACCACCTCGTCCGCGACGGGGCCGGCCGCGGGGGTCAGCGCCACGCGGTTGGCGCGGCGGTCGCCAGGGGCGGGCAGGCGGGTGACCAGGCCCTGTTGCTGCAGGCCGTCCAGGAGGCGCACCAGCGTCGGATGTTCGATCGACAGGGCAAGGGCGAGATCGCGTTGCGGCAGCCCCTCCGGTTCCGGCGCCAGCACCGCCAGGGCCCGGGCGCGCGCCAGCGTCTGGCCGGAAGCGCGCAGCTCGCTGTCGAAATGGCTGCGCCAGCGGAAGAACACGCGGCGCAGCTCAGCCCCGAAGGCTTCGTGAACGGGCATGGACACAACGGTTCCTGTAGCAAGCTAACGTTAGCATGCTAACTAAGGCTTGCGTTGCAGTGCGGCAAGCGCCGAAGCCATGCGCTGAGGCCCTGGCTGACCGGCGATGGGCGGGGCGGGGTGACAGCATCCGGCGGGGAACCTAAGTCTGCCGCATGCCCGACAGCCTGTTTCCCGCGCCCCACCCGTTTCTGCAGCATTGCCAGGCGGCCCTGGCGCAGATGCGACAGGAAGGCCGCTACCGAAGCTTTGCCGCGCTGGCCAAGTCGCGCCGCGACTTTCCGCGCTACACGGACAGCACGGGGCGGCGGATCACGGTGTGGTCATCCAATGACTACCTGGGCCTTGGCGGGTCGGACGTTCTGGCCGCGGCCGCCACGGCGGCGATCGAGGCACATGGCGTCGGCTCCGGCGGCACGCGCAATATCTCCGGCAACACCCCGCTGCACGAGGCGCTGGAAAGCGAGCTCGCGGCGCTGCACGCCAAGCCCGCCGCCCTGGTCTTCACCTCCGGCTACGTGGCCAACCAGGCGGCGCTGGGCACCATCCTGAGCAGCATGGATGGCAACTGGCACGTGTTCTCGGACGAGAAGAACCACAACTCCATGATTGCGGGCATGAAGAACGCCCGTGCCAAGAGCATCTTCCGCCACAACGACGTGGCCCATCTGGACGCGCTGATGGCGGCCGCCGGCCCCGGTGTCAACAAGCTGGTAGCCTTTGAATCTGTCTACTCCATGGACGGCGACATCGCGCCGCTGGCGGAGCTCGCAGCCACGTGCCGCCGCCACGGGGCGCTGAGCTACCTGGACGAGGTGCACGCGGTGGGCATGTATGGCGCGACGGGCGCGGGGGTCGCGGAGCGCGACGGCGTGCTGGACCGCATCGACATCGTGCAGGGCACCCTGGCCAAGGCCCTTGGCTGCCATGGAGGCTACGTGGCGGGCCCGGCCGAGGTGATCGACTTTCTGCGTTCGGCCGCCGCGGGCTTCATCTTCACCACCTCGCTGCCGCCGGCGCTGGCCGCGGCGGGCCTGGCCAGCGTGCGGCATGTCAAGGGTGCCACGGCACTGCGCGAGCGGCATGCCGAGCGCGCAGCGCGCCTGAAGGCGGCCTTCCAGGCGGCGGGCGTGCGGCCGATGCCCTCGGCCAGCCACATCGTGCCGGTGCCGGTGGGCGATGCCGCGCTGTGCCGCGAAGTCAGCCGCCTGCTGCTGGAAGAGCACGGCCTTTACGTCACGCCGATCAACTACCCCACCGTGCCGCGCGGCACCGAGCGGCTGCGCTTCACCCCCACGCCGCGCCACGATGACGCGGACATTGCGTTCGCCGCGCAGGCCGTGGCAGCGGTGCTGCGCCAGGTGGGACTGCTGCCCAACGCCCCCTGACGCATGGGCGGCCGATGGCTGAGGCGTGACAAATGCCCCATGCCCCGTGGCGACCCTTGTTGCGATGTTGCAAAGCTGCGCTGGATGCCTGGCCGGGACAACATTCCCAGGCGGGCCCACGACCCGCCGGGACGCAGGAGCGCATCATGGACGCCTTTTTCCGCCCGTTGTCCCCGTTCTGGAAGATGATCGGCCGCAACCCCTACGCCTCTGCGCTGGTCTGCGCCGTGATCGCCGGGCTGGCGGCCTATGTGCACTCGGGCCATCTGGTGGCGCTGTTCGCCTGCCTCGGCTCGATGATCATCATGTACAAGGTGGAGGCCGACCATCCGGCGCAGGGCATGGACCTGCCGGTGGTGCCGCTGGGCTGAGGCGCCCTAGCCGGCGCCGCCGCCGGCGGGCAGCGGCACGATCTCGACCATCGCGGTGCCCTGCTCGCGCATGCCGAGCTGGGTGGCGACGCTGGGGCTGACATCGAGCACGCGGCCGCGGGTGAACGGCCCGCGGTCCTGGATGCTGACAATGGCGGTGCGGCCGTTTTCTAGGTTCCGCACCTGCGCCCGGCTGCCGAGTGGCAGGCTGCGGGACGCCGCCATGTTGGAGTTGCGGTCGAATCGCCGGCCATTGGCCATGCGCCGCCCGTGAAAGCGGTTGGCGTAGAAGGATGCCCGGCCCCGCTGCGGCTTGGCGACCTTGGGGCCCTGCTGCGCGCTGCTGACGCCGTGGCTTGTCCGCTCGCGGCTGGACGCCGGCTCGCTGCCGCCCGCCAGGGCCAGGACCAGCCCGACCGCCAAACACCTCATCACCCGCATCGCCGTGCTCCCCTGCGTCTCCTCGCGTCGCAAGAGGGTGATGACGCAGGTTGGCCGGCTGATTCAACCTTGGCCGTTTCCTCAGGCCCGCAGCGAGGGCGTCCGGCGGTCCGCCACGGAGCGGCCGGGGCGCGGCGGCGGCGGCACCCGTTCGCGCCCCCCGACGGCAACAAGCAAGTTGGCGACGAGCAAGCCCAGCAGCAGCCCCGCCAAGCCATAGGTCGCCCCGGCCAGCGACAGCACGACCTGTGGCACATGGGTGTCCAGCGCGAGGCGCAGCACGGCGCGGACCTCGTCACCACCCGATGGCCAGTCCCACGCCGCCTGCACCGGCCGCAGCAAGGCGGGGCGGGCGCGAAGCCGGGCTTCGGCCTCGCGCAGCTGCTGCTCGCGCCGGACCGAACCTGCGAGGCCTTCCGCGTTGGCGGGCTCCGGGCCGCGCAGCGCGTCGATCGCGGCGCCGTCGGTGAGGGTGCCGTCCCAGCGGTAGAACTGGCCGGCGACCTGCTTGCGCTGGTCGATGTCGCGCCGCGCGCCTTCGGCCACCTGCAGCAGCGCGGTGCCGTAGGAGGCGGCCAGGGCGGGCAGCTGCATGGCGCCGATGGCCAGCCCCAGGCCCAGCCCCAGCCGCAGGAAGTCCGACAGCCACCGCCCGAGGAATCGCCGCATGCCCTGTCTCCCTGCCCAAGCGCCTCCCCATAGTCGCTGCGGCGGCGGTGGGCAAAGCCGGCGGCGCGGCTATGCTCCGCGCCGATGTCCAAGCCTCCTGCTGCCCCGCCCCGCCGCCCCGAGCGTGCCGCCACGGCCCATGACGTGGCGCGGCGGGCGGGCGTGTCCCAGTCGGCGGTGTCGCGGGCCTTCACGCCGGGCGCCAGCGTGTCGGCCGCCACCCGGGCGCGGGTGGAGGAAGCGGCGGCGGCGCTGGGCTACCGGCCCAACCTGATCGCACGGTCGCTGATCACGCGGCGGTCCAGCATCGTGGGCGTCGCCGTGGCCTATCTGGACAATCCCTTCTACGCGGCGTTGCTGGACGCCCTGTCCGTGGCGCTGGAAGCCACCGGGCACCGCGTGCTGCTGTTCACCGCCCGCCCCGGCGCCAACACGGACCCGATCCTGGAGGAGGTGCTGCGCTACCGGGTGGATGCGCTGGTGCTGGCTTCGGTCGGCCTGTCGTCGCGCTTTGCGCGGGAATGCCGCCAGGCGGGGGTGCCGGTGGTGCTGGTCAACCGCCGCAGCGAGGACGATGGCGCCGCCTGCATCACCGGCGACAACGCCGGCGGCGCGGCGCTGATCGCGCGCTTTCTGGCCGCCGGCGGGCACCGGCGGCCGGCGTTTCTGGCCGGGCTGGAAGACGCCTCCACCAGCCGCGAGCGCGAAGCGGGGTTCGCCACCGAATTGGCGGCGCTGGGGTTCGGCCCGCCGCTGCGCGCGGTGGGGCATTACGACTTCGGGCGGGCGGAGGCCGCCACGCGCGTGCTGTTGTCCGCCGCCGCGCCGCCCGACGCGCTGTTCTGTGCCAACGACCACATGGGCTTCGCGGCCCTGGGGGTGGCGCGGCGGGAATTCGGCGGGCTGCCGGTGTCCGTGGTGGGGTTCGACGATGCCGGGCCGGCCGGCTGGGCGGCGCTGGGCCTGACCACCTACAGCCAGCCCTTGCGACCCATGGTGGACCGCGTGGTGACGGCCCTGATGCGCCAGATGCTGGCGCCGGACGAGGCCCCGCTGCGGGAAACCGTGCCAGGGGCGCTGCTGCTGCGCGGTTCCGCCCGGGAGCCGCATGACGGGGTTTCGTTGCAGGATGGCGAACGGGTCTGGCGCGGCTGAGCCGGCTGCGCTAGACTTCTTGCATACGTATGCAAAGACAGACGAGAGGACGTCCCATGGCCCAGTGGCTCAAGCGCGGCACCGATGTCGAGGCGGCGAAGACCGCGGACAAGCAGGTCCGGGAAACGGTGGAAGCCATTCTGCTGGACATCGAGGCACGCGGCGACGCCGCGGTGCGCGAGCTGTCCGTGCGCTTCGATAAGTGGGACCGGGACGGCTACCGCCTCAGCTCCTCGGAGATCCAGGACTGCATGGGCCAGCTCAAGGACCGTGACCTGGAGGACATCGCCTTCGCGCAGAAGCAGGTGAAGAACTTCGCCCAGGCGCAGCGCGACGCCTTCAAGGACGTGGAGGTCGAGACGCTGCCGGGCGTCGTGCTGGGCCACAAGAACGTGCCGGTCAACTCCGTGGGTTGCTACGTGCCGGGCGGCAAGTACCCGCTGCTGGCCTCCGCCCACATGTCCGTCATCACCGCCAAGGTGGCGGGCGTGCCGCGCATCATCACCGCGGCCCCGCCCTACCAGGGCAAGCCGGCGCCGGCCATCGTCGCCGCGCAGCACATGGCGGGCGCGGACGAGATCTATTGCCTGGGCGGCATCCAGGCGATCGGCGCCATGGCGCTGGGCACGGAAAGCATCGAGAGCGTGGACATGCTGGTCGGCCCCGGCAATGCATTCGTGGCCGAGGCCAAGCGCCAGCTCTACGGCCGCGTCGGCATCGACCTGTTCGCCGGCCCGACGGAAACGCTGGTGATCGCCGATGAGAGCGTGGACGGCGAGATGTGCGCGACCGACCTGCTGGGCCAGGCGGAGCACGGCCCGGACTCGCCTGCCATCCTGCTGACCACCTCCGAGAAGCTGGCGCGCGATACCATGGCGCAGGTGGAGCGCCTGCTTGGCATCCTGCCCACCGCCGACATCGCCCGGAAGGCCTGGGAAAGCCACGGCGCCGTGATCGTCGCGGAGGACGATGCGGAGATGCTGAAGATCGCCGACCAGATCGCTTCCGAGCACGTGCAGGTGATGACGCGCGACCCGGACTGGTTCCTGAACAACATGACCAACTACGGCGCGCTGTTTCTCGGCCCGCGCACCAACGTGGCCTATGGCGACAAGGTGATCGGCACCAACCACACGCTGCCGACCAAGAAGGCAGCGCGCTACACGGGCGGCCTGTGGGTCGGCAAGTTCCTCAAGACCTGCACCTACCAGCGGGTGCTGACGGACGAGGCCTCGGCGATGATCGGTGAATACTGCTCGCGCCTGTGCGCGCTGGAAGGCTTCATCGGCCATGGCGAGCAGGCCAACCTGCGCGTGCGCCGCTTCGGCGGCAAGAACGTGCCCTATGGCGCCGCCGCCGAATGACCGCCGCCGTGAAGGTCGCCGTGATCGGCACGGGGCTGGTGGGCAGCGGCTGGGCGGTGGTCTTCGCCCGCGCCGGCTGCGACGTGGCGCTTTATGACAGCGTGCCCGGCGCGGCGGAGCGGGGCAGGGAGGTGGTGGCGCAGCAGCTGCGCGACCTCGCGGCCCACGGGCTGATCGCCGAGGCGCCGGAAGCGGTGCTCGGGCGCGTCAGCGTGGCGCGGGACCTGGCCGATGCGCTGTCCGGCGCCGCCTATGCCCAGGAAAGCACCTTCGAGCGGTTGGACGTGAAGCGCGAGGTCTTCTCGGCCATCGATGCCGCGATCGGGCCGGACACGCTGGTCGGCTCCTCCTCCTCCGGCATCCCGGCCTCGGCCTATACCGACCACGTGGCCTGCCGGTCGCGCTGCCTGGTGGCGCACCCGGTCAACCCGCCCTCGCTGGCGCCGGTGGTGGAGCTGGTGCCCGCGCCCTGGACGGCGCCCGAAACGGTGCGGTCGGTGCGTGCCCTGATGGAGCAGGTCGGCCAGTCCCCGGTGGAGATGACGCGGGAGATCGAGGGCTTCATCCTCAACCGCCTGCAGGGCGTGCTGCTGATGGAAGCATGGCGGCTGGTCGAGGAAGGCTATGCCACGGCCGAGGACGTGGACCGCACCGTCAAGGACGGGCTGGGCCTGCGCTGGGCCTTCATGGGCCCCTTCGAGACCATCGACCTCAACGCGCCCGGCGGCGTGGCCGACTACGCCCGCCGGCTGGGCCCGTTGTACCGGTCCATCGCCGCCTCGACCGCCGAGCACAAGGTCTGGGATGACGCGGTCATCGGCACGGTGGAGGCGCAGCGCCGCGCCGTCCTGCCGGCCGACGGCCTGGCGGAGCGCCGCGCCTGGCGGGACCGCCGGCTGATGGCCCTGGCCGCCCACAAGAAGGACGCCGAGGCATGACGGTGCAACTCCCCCGCACGCCATCCTTCCGGCTGGACGGGCAGCGGGCGCTGGTCACGGGGGCGGGGCGGGGCATCGGCCTCGCCATGGCCGCCGCGCTGGCCGAGGCAGGGGCGCATGTCACCCTGCTGGCCCGCACCGCGACCGAGATCGAGGAAGCCGCCGAGGCGATCCGCGCGGAAGGCGGCAGCGCCGACGCGCTATGCCTGGACATCAACGAACCGGCGGCCACCGCCGCTGTGCTGGCGGGGCAGCCCGCCTACGACATCCTGGTCAACAACGCCGGCACCAACCGCCCCGCCGCCTTCACCGAGGTGACGGTGGAGGATTTCGACGCGGTGCTGGACCTCAACCTGCGCGCCGCCTTTTTCACCGCCCAGGCTGTGGCCAAGCGGCTGGTGGCGGAAGGGCGGCCGGGCTCCATCATCCATGTGTCCTCGCAGATGGGGCATGTGGGCGGGGCGCGGCGCACGGTCTACTGCGCCAGCAAGCACGCGCTGGAAGGGCTGACCAAGGCCATGGCCATCGACCTCGCGCCGCACCGCATCCGGGTCAACAGCATCGGCCCCACCTTTATCGAGACGCCGATGACCGCGCCGTTCTTTCAGGACCCCGCATTCCGCGAAAGCGTCGTATCGCGCATCAAGCTCGGGCGTATCGGGCAGGTGGAGGAGCTGATGGGCGCGGTGGTGTTCCTGGCCTCGGCCGCCTCCTCGCTGATGACCGGCTCGGCGATGCTGGTCGATGGCGGGTGGACGGCGGAGTAGCGGCACCCCATCTCATGGAGCGACCCAGAGGAGGCCGCCGATGAACATCTGGCCTTTCCGCCGAACCGCCCAGGAGAGCCGCCCCATGAGCGAGACCCAGGACTACCCCGTCACCTTCACCGACGCCGAGTGGCGCCAGCGCCTGTCGCCCGAGCAGTACCGCGTGATGCGGGCCCACGGCACCGAGCGTCCCGGCTCCTGCGCCCTGCTGCAGGAAAAGCGTGCCGGCGTATTTTCCTGCGCCGGCTGCGCGCAGCCGCTGTTCGAGGCGGGCAAGAAGTTCGAAAGCGGCACCGGCTGGCCGTCCTTCGACACGCCGGTGGAAGGCGGCGTCGCCACCACCACGGACCGCAGCCATGGCATGATCCGCACCGAGGTGCACTGCGCCCGCTGCGGCAGCCACCTTGGCCACGTGTTCCCGGACGGCCCGCCGCCGACCGGCCTTCGCTACTGCATCAACGGCGTGGCGATGGACTTCACCCCCGCCTGACGCCCCGCCGCCGGGGCGGGGAGGCATGAGGGCAGCACATGCGAGCCGCCCGCCAGCCCCTGTCATGCCCCGGCGGCAAAGGCGCTATCGTGGCCCCGAAGGCACCTGCCAGCCGGAGGAGACCACCGCATGACCTTTCTGATCCCGAACGCCCGGCTGGACGCCATGCTGCGCGAGGACGCGCCCTATGGCGACCTGACCACCCTGGCGTTGGGGATCGGCGAGGAACGGGGCCAGGCGGTGCTGCGCGCCGGCACCACCATGACCCTGTGCGGTGCCGAGGAGGCCGAGGCGCTGTTCCGCCTCGCCGGCTGCGGCGAGGTGCACCGGGTCGCGGCCTCCGGCGCGCTGCTGGAAGAAGGCGGCACCATCCTGACCGCCAGCGGCCCGGCGGCCGGGTTGCAGCTCGCCGCCCGGGCGGCGCAGCGGCTGATGGAAACCGCATCCGGTGTGGCCACGCGCGCCGCGCGCATCCGCGCCGAGGCCCGCACCGCGCGGCCGGACGTGGTGGTCGCCGCCACCCGGCAGCACCTGCCGGGCATCAAGGACATCATGATCAAGGCCATCATGACCGGCGGCTGCGTGCCGCACCGGCTCGGCCTGTCCGACAGCATCCTGGTGCTGGCGCAGCACCGGGCATTCCTGGGGCGCGAGCCCGCGCACCGCTGGGTCAGCCGCCTGCGCGCCGCGCAGCCCGGCCGCAAGGTGGTGGTGGAAGCCGGCACGGTGGACGAGGCGGTGCTGCTGGCCCATGCCGGTGTCGACATGGTGCAGTGCGTCGATCTCTCGCCCGAGCAATTCGCCGAGGTCGCGCGCGCCCTGGCCGACCATGCCGGCCGCCCGCTGCTGGCCGCCGCCGGGCCGGTGGACGAGGGCAGCGCCGCCGCCTATGCCCGGGCGGGGGCTGACATGCTGGTGACCGCCGCTCCCTACGCCGCGCCGCCGCTGGCGGTGAGGGTCACGCTGGAGCGCCTTGGCTAGGCGCGATTCGCACGCCACACGGAATGATTGCATTCGCCGCTGCCCAGGATGCAAGCTGACGCCGCCTGATGTGGCGGCACCCATGATCGCCCCGGGCGGGGGATATACGTCATGGACCAGCGAGACCTGCCACGCGGCGGTCGCCGTGCCCTGCTGGCTGCCGCCGCCGCGGCGCCGCTGCTGGGCGGCACGGCCACCACCGCCGCCCTGGCCGCCGAGATGGGGCGGTCCGAGAAGCCGTTGCGCGCCGCCTTCTCCAATGCCGGGCTGCAGGCCACATGGTGCGCCCAGGGCAAGGCCGCCGCGGAATACTGGGGCAAGCTGTACAACGTGGATGTCACGTGGTTCGACGGTGAGCTGAACGCCACCCGCCAGCGCGCGGCCATCGACAACATGGCGTCCCAGCGCTGGGACTTCGTGGCGATCCAGGCCTTCGGCATCGGCACCCTGACCGCGCCGGTGCGCAAGATGATCGATGCCGGCATCCCGGTGATCGACATGGACACGCTGATCGCGCCGCTGGACCAGGTGAACGTCCACAGCTTCCTGGCGCCGGACAACGAGTTCATGGGCGCCTCCGTCACCGAGGCGCTGATGCAGGCGATCGGCGGCGAGGGCACCATCATCATGACCCAGGGCGCGCTGGGCCACACCGGGGCGCAGGGGCGCGCGCGGGGCTTCGATTCTGTGGTCAAGCGCTACCCCAAGGTGGAGGTGCTGGACACCCAGCCGGGCGATTGGGACGTGACCAAGGTGGCGCGCATCTGGGACACGCACCTGACCAAGTTCCCCAAGATCAGCGCGGCCTACTTCCACAACGACGACATGGCGCTGGCCGCCTACAACGTCATGCGCGCCAAGGGCCGCACGGACATCAAGATCGGCGGCTGCGACGCCATGCCGCCCGCGCTGGCGGCGGTGCAGGACGGGCGCATGCTGGCCACCGTGCGCAACCCATCCTGTCGCATCCATGGCGGCGCCATCATGGCCGGCGTGGCGGCCGTGGTGGCGGGCGAGAAGACCGGCGCGGACGGCATCCCGAAAAGCGTGATCACGGACGGTCCCGTCGTCACCAAGGCCAATGCCGGGGGCATGGCCTGGATGCAGAAGCACTTTCTGATCTAGCGGGACCACCCGCATGGTGACGGAACAGGGAGCGCTGCTGGAACTGCACGGCGTGTCCAAGCGCTTCGCCGGCGTGTTGGCGCTGGACGGCGTGGACTTCACCCTGGGCCGTGGCGAGATCCACGGCCTGGTCGGCGAGAACGGCGCCGGCAAAAGTACGCTGATGAAGATCATCGCCGGCGTGCACGGGCAGTTCGAGGGGGAGATGCGGCTGGATGGCCAGCCCATCCGCCTGCGCTCCCCGCGCGACGCGCGGGATGCCGGCATCGGCATGGTGCATCAGGAACTGTCCATCGTGCCCGCGCTGTCCGTGGCGGAAAATGTGCTGCTCGGCCGGCAGCCGCTGAACGGGCTTGGGCTGGTGTCCTGGCGGCGCATGCGCGACATGGCGCAGGCGCAGCTCCGGGAACTGGGCATCGAGGTCGACCCTGCGGCGGCGGCCGGCGACCTGCCGCTCGGCCTGCAGCAGATGATCGAGCTGGCGCGCGTGCTGCTGTCCGGCGCGCGCATCCTGATCCTGGACGAGCCGACCTCCGCGCTGTCCCCGCCGGAAGTGGAGCGGCTGTTCTCGCTGCTGGAGCGGCTGCGGGCATCCGGCCGCAGCGTGGTGTTCATCTCGCACTTCCTGGACGACGTCCTGCGGATCTCCGACGCCGTCACCGTGTTCCGCAACGGCCGTCGCGTCGACGGCGCGGCGGCGCGCGACATCGACAAGACCTGGCTGATCGAGCGCATGATCGGCCGTGGGCACGAGCGGCTGGAGGAAAGCCTGGCCGGCACGCGCCTGCTGCCGCCGCGGTCAAACACGCCGGTGGTGCTGGATGCCGCCGGCCTCGGCGTCGCCGGGCTGTTCGACGACGCCACGCTGCGCGTGCATGCCGGCGAGGTGCTGGGCATCTACGGCTTCATGGGATCGGGGCAGCTGGAATTGGCGCGCGCGCTGTCCGGCAAGCTGCCGCTGGACCACGGCACGGTGCGGGTGGACGGAAAGGCGGCACGACTGCGCGGCGGCACGCCGGCGGCAAAGCGCGCCGGCATCGCCTTCGTGCCGGAAAGCCGCCGCGCCATGCTGTTCGCGCCCGAGCCGGTGTACCGCAACATCAGTATCTCCATCCTGGAACGCATCGGGCGCCTGCTGGTGCACCCGCGCCGGGAGCGCGACATCGCGGAGGGCCATGTGCGCCGGCTCGGCGTGCGCCCGGCGCAGGTGGACCTGCCGGTGGGGCAGCTGTCCGGCGGCAACCAGCAGAAGGTGGCGCTGGCCCGCTGGCTGACCCACCTGCCGCGCGTGCTGCTGCTGAGCGAGCCGACCCGTGGCATGGACGTGGGCGCCAAGGACGACGTGGTGCGCATCGTGCGCGCGCTGCGGGCGGAGGGCATCGGCATCGTGGTCGTGTCGTCGGAGCCGGAAACGGTGCTGTCGCTGGCGGACCGGATCCTGGTGATGCGGCGTGGCACGCTGGCGCGCGAATTCGCCGGCGAGGCGGTGGGCAAGGACCACCTGCTGGAAGCGGCCTGAGAAACCCCCGAGGAACCCGGATGTCCGCACCCCTGACCGACCATGCCGCGCCGCCGGCGCCGCTCTGGCAGCGCCTCGGCGGGCAGCTGCGCAACCTCGCGCCCTTCGCGACGCTGATCGCGCTGGTCGTGCTGTTCAGCCTGCTGAGCCCGTCCTTCGCCACGCTGGGCAACCTCGGCAACGTGCTGCAGCAGGTGTCCATCACCGCCATCATCGCGGTGGGGCTGACCTACGTGATCCTTTGCGCGGAGATCGACCTCAGCGTCGCCTCCGTCGCCAACGCCGCCGGCATCCTGCTGGCTTTCTTCACGCTGCAGGACAGCAGCGTGAACATCGCCAACCTGCCGCTGCCGGGACTGCTGGCGATCGCGCTGACGCTGGCGGGGGCATTGGCGCTGGGGGCCATCACCGCTTTCGGCGTCACCTGGATCGGCATCCCGTCCTTTATCATGACGCTGGCCATGCTGCAGATCGGCAACGGCATCGGCGCGCTGCTGGTGCGCGGGCAGATCGCCTACAACGTGCCCGACCTGGTCGTGGCGCTGGGCAGCGGCTCCATCGGGCCGGTGCCGTGGATCGTGCTGATCGCGGCGCTGGTGCTGCTGGTGGGGCACCTGGTGCTCGCCTACACGCGCTTCGGCCGCTACGTCTACATGGTGGGCGGCAACCGCGAGGCGGCCGAGCATTCCGGCGTGGCGGTGAAGGCAGTGGTGGCGGGGGTGATGATGATCTCCGCCCTGTGCTCCGGCATCGCGGGCATGCTCGGCGTCGCCTATTTCGGCAGCGCGCAGCAGAACCAGTTCGACAACTACCTGCTGGATGCCATCTCGGCCGTGGTGGTGGGCGGCACCAGCCTGTTCGGCGGGCAGGGGGGCATCGGCAACACCATCGTCGGCGTCTTGGTGCTGGGTGTGCTGAACAACGGGCTGGACCACGTCCGCATGGACAGCTTCCTGAAGATCCTGATCCGCGGGATGGTGCTGCTGCTGGCGCTGGTGGTGAACGTCTACGCGCAGCGGCTGCGCGCGCGCGGGCGGGTCGCCAGCTGAGGCGCCCCGCCCGGCGGCTGGCTACCGCCCGTGGTGCGGGCGGAACAGGCGGCCGCCCTCGGCGAACAGCACCATGCCCAGCGCCAGGATGCCGCAGGCGGCGAAGCCCACCATCAGCGGCGCCGTGGTGCCGTCGAACTGCTGGCCGATGAAGAAGCCGATCAGCGCGCCGCCCACCGTGGTGACGAAGCCCTGCGCCGAGGAGGCGGTGCCCGCGATGTGCCCCAGCGGCTCCATGGCCATGGAGCCGAAGTTCGGCGCCGTCAGGCCGAAGCAGAACATCATGCCGGCCTGCAGCACCGCGAAGGTCCACAGGTTCTCATGCCCGGACAGCGCCACGCCGGCATGCACCACCGCGAAGCCAATGTAGCCCAGCAGCATGGCGTGCGAGATGCGCCGCGTGCCGAAGCGCCCGACCAGCTTGGCGTTGACCATGGAAGCCACCGCCATGGCGACCGCGATGCCCGCGAAGATGCTGGTGAACCACTGCGCCGCGCCGAAGGTGTCCGCGAAGACCTGCTGCGCCGAGTTGATGAAGCCGAACAGGCTGCCCATGATCAGGGTCATGGCCAGCATGTAGCCCACCGCCACGCGCTGGGTGAGCGTGTACTGGAACGCGGCGAGGATGCGCCCGGGCGCGATGGCGCGGCGGTCCTCCGGGTGCAGGGTCTCGGGCAGCTTCACCGTCATCCACAGCGCGACGCCTGCGCCGAACACCGCCAGCGCCGCGAAGATCCAGGGCCAGGGCGCGACCAGCATGATCACCTGACCGAGCGTCGGCGCGATCACCGGCACGGCCAGGAAGACGATAAAGGCCAGCGACATCACCTGCGCCATCTTCCGCCCCGCGTAGCAGTCGCGCACGATGGACACGGCCAGCACCCGGGTGCTGGCGGCGCCGATGCCTTGCGCCACGCGCGCCGCCATCAGCATCTCGAAGCTGCTGCTGAACATCGCGACGATGCTGGCCACGGTGTAGATGCCAAGGCCGGTCATCAGCAGGGGTTTGCGGCCGAAGCGGTCGGCCAGCGGCCCGTAGACGATCTGCGCCGAGCCGAAGCCCAGCAGGTAGGCCGTGATGATCCATTGCTGCTGGTTGGCGCTGCTGATGCCCAGGGCGTGGGCGATCTCGGGCAATGCCGGCAACATGGAATCGATGGCCAGCGCGTTGGCCGCCATCATGGCGGCGATGATGGCGACGAACTGCTTGAAGCCCATGCCGGGGTGAGGCGCGCCGCTGCGCGCCACGGGGGGCACGGTCGCCCCCGCTGCGGTGTCCATGCCTGCCGTCCTGTCGTTGTCGCCTGCTGTCTAGCCCGTGCCGCGCCGGGCTTGAACCCGCGGCAAGGCAAGGCTGCCCCGCCCTCTCACCGCGTCAGGTCCAGCCGGTTCTCGAACACCACAAAGAAGGGCGCCTTGTCCCAGGGCGGCGGCAGGGCGCGGCCGGCGGCATCGGCCGGAAAGCGGCGCAGCACCACGGCGTCCAGCACGTTGCCCCCGATGGCCTGAACCAGTCCGCCGCCGCTGGCCACCACGACGTCGCAATGCATGGGCCGGAACGATCCGGCCTCGGACAACCGTTCCTGCCAGTGGTAGAGCGGCGAGCGGGAACGGTCGGCGCAGATCAGGTCGCCGGGGCGGGGGCTGTAGTCCACCGGTTCGTGCGGCACGAAGGCCGCCCCCTCCGGGTTGCCGGACCAGGAAAACAGCAGTGCGTCGATGTAGGTGGAATGCGCGGCGGCGGGGGGGAACACGAAGCCCGGCACCCCCGCGCGCTGCATCACGTAGCTGACGAAGGCCGCCGACCAGGCCGGGCTGGCGAACAGGGAGATGGCGGGCAGCGGCGGGGGCGGGGCGCCTTCCGCCTGGAATTCGGCCATGGCCACCATCATGGCGTCGCGGGTGCCCTCATGGCGGCGGATCACGGCCGGCCCCTCGGGCACCGTTTCCCAATAGGCCAGGATGCTGGGGAAGTTCTCCGGTGCCGCCGGGGGGTCGAGGAATTCCGGCCAGCCGTCCACCGTCAGCTTGCCCCAGCGCTGCCATTCGGTCAGCGCCGCCTGGACCACCGCCGCGCGCTGCGGCGGCAGGCGCGCCGAGGCCGTGACCGGCGGCGGAGGCGGGGGCGGCGACAGCGTGCACCCCGTGAGCGACAGCAGGCCGGCCGCCGCCACTGCCACGCCAGCCCGAACCCATCCCCGCATCCAACCGCTCCACACCCGTGCGCAAGCGTCAACGCGGCAGCGGGCAAATCGTCACGCCGCTTTACACCGGATGGCCTTCCTTCCGTCCGTCGCTGCGCGCCGCGGCCGCGATCACCGCCACGGTTTCGGGGCTCAGCGCCCGGCCGGGCTGGCGCGGCTTGGTCAGCGGCGTCGGCACCATGCGGTTGCCATGGATCAGCGCCATGGCGGCGGCCCGCTCGCCCAGGCCCTCCAGCTCCAGCCGGGCGCGGTCGCGGCGGCGCACGTCGTCTTCCAGCTCGGCCACGGCCTCCTCCTCCACGCCGAGGTGGCGCAGGGTGGCCATGCTGAAGAGCAGCGCGGATTCCAGCGTTTCGCGGATCTGGAAGTCCACTTCCGCCTTGATCAGCGCCACGGCGTGCGGGCGGTCAAAGGCACGCGCCATCACCGGCACCAGCGGGAACTCGGCCTTCAGCATGGTCACCACCGCCGTGGTCACCTCCGGCCGGTCGGTGCACACCAGAACGGCGCGCGCCCGCTCGGCGCCCGAGGCGTGCAGGACGTCCAGCCGCCGGCCGTCACCGTAATAGACCTTGAAGCCGAAGCCGGCGGCGGCCTGGATCATTTCCGGGTCGCTGTCGATGATGGTGATGTCGATGCCGCGCGCCAGCAGCGCCTGCGCCGCCACCTGCCCGAAGCGGCCGAAGCCGACCATCAGCAGGTGGTCGCGCACCTCGCGGATGCCGTCCGTGCCTTCCACCCCGTCCATGTTGGCGGGCGGCGGGGGCAGGAGCTGCAGCGCCAGGGCGGCCAGCGGCGTCAACGCCATGGACAGCACCACGATGGCGGTCAGCACGGCGTTGATGCGCGGTTCGAACAGCCCGGCCGCCGCCGCGGCGGCGTAAAGCACGAAGGCGAACTCGCCGCCCTGGCCCATCAGCGCCGCGCGGTGCAGCGCTTCCCGCGTGCCGGCGCAGGTCAGCCGGGCGACCACGAAGATACCGGATGCCTTGACCGCCATCATCACCAGCACGCCGGCAACGATCACCGGCCAGTCCCGGCCCACCAGCGCGATGTCCAGCGACATGCCGACACCCATGAAGAACAAGCCCAGCAGGATGCCGCGGAACGGCTCGATATCCGCCTCAAGCTGGCGCCGGAACGGGCTTTCGGACAGCATCACGCCGGCGGCGAAGGCGCCCATGGCCATGGAAAGCCCCGCCGCCTGCATGGCCAGCGCGGCGCCCAGCACCACCAGCAGGGCCGCCGCCGTCATCACCTCCCGCGCATGGGCATTGGCGAGCATCGCGAAGACCGGCGTCAGCAGCCAGCGGCTGATCGCCACCAGCCCGGCGATGGCGGCCAGCGCGATGGCCACCGTGACCCATTGCGAGGCGTCGCTGCCGCCCGATGGCACCGGCGCCAGCAGCGCCACCACGGCCAACAGCGGCACGATCGCCAGGTCCTCCAGCAGCAGGATGGACACGATGCGCTGCCCGGCCAGGGTGCCGGCCTCGCCGCGCTCCTCCATGATCTGCATCACAATGGCGGTGGAGGACAGCACGAAGCCCATGGCGGCCACGAAGCTCATGGGCAGGGGAAAGCCGCACAGCCAGCCGAGGCCGGTGAGCAGCCCGCCGCACACCACCACCTGCGTCAGGCCTGAGCCGAAGATGTCGCCCCGCATGCCCCACAGGCGCGACGGCTGCATTTCCAGCCCGATCACGAACAGGAACATCACCACGCCCAGCTCGGCCACGTGCAGCACCGCCTGGGGGTCGTCGAAGAAGCGCAGGCCGAAAGGACCCACGGCCAGCCCCGCCGCCAGGTAGCCCAGCACGGAGCCGAGGCCGAGCCGCCGGAACAGCGGCACCGCCACCACGCCCGCCGCCAGCACCACCACAACATTGACCAGGTCGCCGCCCTGTTCGGCCGCCATCGGGCATTCTCCATTCGAGGTCGGGGCGCAGGATAATCCCAAGCGGGCTTGAGCGCGACAATCGGGAACCCCGGGCTCGCGCCTACGTTGAGAAAGGTGGCGAAACAAACGCGGAGGCTGGCATGGCGATGAAGCGCGGGCGCAAGTGGCTGATCGGGCTTGCGATTCCTGTTGCCGTCATTGCCCTGGCGGTGTTGCTGTTCCGCTGGGACTGGCTGATTCCGCTGATCGAGCCCCGCGCCTCTGCCGCGCTGGGCCGCCCGGTTACGCTGGAACACCTGCATGTGAAGCTGGGCCGCACCGTCGTGGTCACTGCCAACGGCGTGACCGTGGGCAACCCGGAAGGGTTCGAGGACCCGGTGCCGCTCGCCCGCGTCGGCCGGCTGAGCGCCGCCGTCAACGCCTGGGACTGGTGGCGGGGCCGCGGCCTGACGCTGCCGTGGATCGAGCTGGATCACCCGGTGGTCAACGTGCGTGCCATGCCGGACGGGCGCGCCAACTACCTGTTCAACACCACCCCGCCTGCCGCGGACGCGCCCCCGGCCGAACCGGCCGCCGCGCCGCAGATCGGCGTGGTGCGCATCCGCGATGGCGAAGGCAAGGTGGTGATCCCGCAGTTCCGCGCCGACTTCGCCATTCGCGTGGCGACGGAGGAAGGCTCGCCCGAGGCGACCGCCGCAGCCGTGTCGCGTGCCGCAGCAGCCGCGCCTGCCCCCGCCGCGGCCCCGGAGCCGGAGCCGCAGTCCACCATGGTGATCGCCGAGAACGGCCTGCCGCTGCCCGCGCCCCCCGCGCCCGAGCCACCGGCGGCCGCCAACGACCTGCCGCCGCCGCCCGCGCTGGACGACGAGCCGGCGCGCATCGTCGCCAGCGCCGAGGGCACCTACGCCGGCCAGCCGATCCGGGCCCGGCTGGTCGGCGGCGCCCTGCTGTCGCTGCGCGATACCGAGAAGCCCTGGCCGGTGCAGCTGCGGGTGGACAACGGCCCCACCAATGTTGCGCTGGAAGGGACGGTCAGCGACCCCCTGCACTTCCAGGGCGCCGCGTTGCGGCTGGTGCTGGCCGGGCCGGACATGAGCCTGCTGACGCCGCTGACCGGCGTGCCCATCCCCAAGACCCCGCCCTATCGCGTGGCGGGCGCGCTGGACTACACCGCCGATCGCATCCGCATGGAGCGGATCCAGGGCACCGTCGGCAGCACCGACCTGTCAGGCAGCGTCGCGGTGCTGCCGCGCCAGCCGCGGCCGGACGTGACCGTCGACCTGTCGTCCCGCCGGGTGGACCTGGACGACCTCGCCGGCTTTATCGGCGAGGAACCGGGCCAGACGGCCCCCGCGCCAGCCAGTGCCAAGGTGCTGCCGGACACGCCGGTGAGCCTGCCCAAGCTGACGGCCGCCGACCTGCACGTGCGCTACCGTGCCGGCAGCATCCGCGGCGGTCGGCGGCAGCCGCTGGACAACCTGCGTGCCGATTTCGACATCGTGGACGGGGCCATCAACCTGCACCCGATCGGCTTCGGTATCGGGCGGGGGCAGATGCTGTTCACCGGCCGCCTGTCCCCCGCCGGCAACGGGCTCAGGGCGGATGTGAAGGCCGAGTTCCAGCGGCTGGACATTTCCAAGCTGATGGCCGCCGCCGGCTCCGAAGGCGGCGGCGCGCTGAACGGGCGGGCGGAACTGCGGTCCACCGGCGCCTCGGTCGCGCAGCTGCTGGGCAATGGCGACGGGCGGGTGGTGCTGTCCACCGCCGGCGGCAACCTGTCGGCCCTGCTGGTGGACCTGTCGGGGCTGCGGCTGGCCAACGCGGTGCTGTCGGCGCTGGGCATCCCGGCGCGCACCGACCTGCGCTGCTTCGTGGCCGACCTGGCGCTGCGCGATGGCACGCTGAACACCAACGCCCTGATCATCGATACCGACGACGCCATCATCATCGGCGATGGCAGCGTCAACCTGGCCCGTGAAACGCTGGCCTACCGGCTGCGCACCCGCTCGCGCGACTTCACCATCGGCGCATTGTCCACGGACATCCGCATCAGCGGCACGCTGCGGGACCCGGGGGTGCTGCCGGAGGTGATGGAACTGGGCGCACGGGGCGGCGCGGCGGTGGGGCTGGCGCTGATCAACCCGCTGCTGGCGATCCTGCCGACCATCCAGTTCGGCACCAGCGAGGACAGCGGCTGCAACGTGCTGGCCGGGCGCGCCGGCCAGCGCGCCCGGTAGCCCGGGGCTATTCGACCCGGATGTCGGCCTTGCGCGCCACCTCGCCCCAGCGGGCCGTTTCGCTGGCCACAAAGGCGGAGAACTCGGCGGCGGTGTTGCCCACCGGGGTGATGCCCAGCTCGGCGAAGCGCGCACGCACCGTGTCGGAGCGCAGCGCGGCGACCGCCTCCTTGTTCAGCCGCTCCACAATGGCCGGCGGGGTGCCGGCGGGCGCGAAGAAGCCGTGCCAGGACAGGCTTTCGAAGCCGGGAACCGTTTCGGCCACCGTGGGCACGTCCGGCGCCGTCGGGCTGCGCGAAAGCGAGCCGACGCCCAGGATGCGGATCTTGTTTTCCCGCGCGAAAGGCCAGGCGGAGGAGAAGTTGTCGAAGGCCAGCGGCAGCTCGCCCGTCAGCAGCGCGGTCATGATCTGGCCGCTGCCGCGGTAAGGCACGTGCTCCATGGTCACGCCTGTCAGCTGTGAGAACAGCGCGCCGGCGAGGTGGATGGAGGTGCCGACGCCGGAGGAACCGTAGTTGTAGCGGCCAGGGCTCGCCTTCAGCAGCGCGATCAGTTCCTGGACGTTCCTGGCCGGCACTTCCATGCCCACCGCCAGGGCGTTGGGCTGCGACGCGAGCTGGGTGATCGGCGCGAAGTCGCGGATGTTGTCATACGGCATCTTGGTGAAGATGGCCGGGTTGATGGCGTGGGAGCTGATGGTGCCGAGGCAGATGGTGTAGCCATCCGGCGTGGCGCGGGCGCAGGCTTCCGAACCGATGTTGCCGCCGGCGCCAGGGCGGCTCTCGATCACCAGCGGCTGGCCCATGGCCTGGCTCATGGTCTGGCCGACCAACCGGGCCACGGTGTCGGACGTGCCGGCGGAGAACGGCACGATCACGCGGATCGGCTGGGTGGGATAGGGCCGGGGCTGGGCGGCGGCCGGCAGCGCGCACAGTGACAGCAGCGCGGCGGCCGCGATGGTGGCGCGGGACAGCATCTTGGTCATGGTTCCTCCTGGTGACGGGGCGTTGGCCGCCCGCCGGATTGATGGCTTTCTTGGCCCGGCAGCAGCGCTGCCGGCGGGCGTCAGCGGTCGCGCGTTTCCTCCGGAAAGGCCACGGACAGCGAGCGCAGCGTGTGCGCGCGCATCAGCGCCTCGGCCCGCTCGGCATCGCGGTCGGCGATGGCGGCCAGGATCGCGGTGTGCTCGGCCAGGGCCTGCGGCCATTGGTCGTCGGCCGACAGCACGCGGGCGCGGCCGATGTGGTCATAGACCTTCAGCGCATGCAGGCTGCGGTCCAGAAAGCCGTTGCCGGTGATGGCCAGCAGCGCGGTGTGGAAGGCCTCGTTTTCCCGCCGCAGCACCACCGGGTCACCCAGCGCGGTGGCAGCGCGAATGGCGGCGAGGCGGGTTTGCAGCGCGGCGAGGTCGGCGGGCGTGGCGCGGCGCGCGGCGAGGCCGGCGGCGGCGCCTTCCAGCGCGGCGCGGATGCGCCCCATGTCCACCAGCCGCGCCGTTTCCAGGCTGGCGACAAAGGAGCCGCTGCGGGGGCGGGTTTCCACCATACCCTCGGCTTCCAGGCGCCGCAGCGCCTCGCGGACCGGCTGGGCGGATACGCCGAGCGCCTGCGCCAGGCCGCGCTCCGACAACTTGCTGCCTGGCGCCAGCACACCCTCGATCAAGGCTTCCCGCAACCGCTCATAGGCGCGTTCGGCCAGGGGGCGGAGATCCTCGGTCGACAAGGTGTCCAGCGTCAGGTCCATCGCTTCTGCAATAGCAGATGGGATGACAGCGCCGCAACCTTGCTGTCAGCCGAAGCCGAGCCGCCCCAGCCCCGGCAGCTTCAGCGCCGGCCGCCGCAGGTCCAGCCCCGCGACGCCGCCTAGGATGTTCAGCTCGATCCCCTCCACCCAGGCCACGGTCAGGCCGCCATAGCCGCCGAGGCTGAGGCGGAAGCCGGTGCCGGACGGGGTTTCGCGCAGCCAGCGCCCGTCATAGGGATAATCCTTGCCGATGGCGGTGGGCGGCAGCGCCAGCGATACCTCCGGCAGCCCGTCCAGCACCGCGGCCACGAACGTGTTGGAGTTGGGGCCCGGCCAGGCGCGGTAGTCGCCCTGGTTGCGGAAGGCATAGCCCTGGATCGCCTGCCGCACGCGCGGGATCAGCGCGCCGGCGGCCTCGCCATCCGCCGAGAACACCGTCTCCGGCACCTTGCCGAACCAGCGCCCGTCCGGCTCGAAGCCGTTCATGCGGATCGGCGCGCCCCAGGCGGTGTAGTCGTATCGCGTATAGGTGGCGGCGCCTTCCTCCTTGAAGACGATCCAGCAGTGGACGGCGAAGATGCCGCGCCATCGCACCGTCTGCGCCGCGAACACGCGCAGCACCGCCGGCCTGTGCGCGGCGGGCGCGGGCAGCAGGCCGGCGCTGGACCGGTCGGCGGTCTGCCAGCCGGCGCCCTGGCCGCTGTTCCAGTACAGCGCAGCCGAGATGCCGAGGGGGAGGAGGAACAGCAGCAGGAAGCCCCACAGGGCAATCTTCAGGACAGCAAGCATGCACCCCAGATGGCGCCGCTGCCGCGAAACGGCAACCGGCCTCAGCCGGACGCGATCAGCCGGTGCACGGCGGCGACATGCGCGCGCATGCGGGCCGCGGCGGCCACGGCATCGCCCGCCGCGATGGCGGCGACGATGCCCTCGTGCTCGTCGAAGGAGGGATGCCCGGGGGGCGGGCCGTCCGGGCGTTCGCGCGGGCGGTCCCAGGTCAGCACGCGGCGGATGGCGGCGAGCTGGTCGAACAGGTGCAGCAGCAGGGGGTTGCCGGCGGCCAGTGCCACCTCGCGGTGCAGCCGGGCGTCCTGGCCCTCGTATCCGCGCCAGGACAGGCCGGGACGACGCGAGGCCGCCATGGCCGCGCGCATCGCCTGCAGCCCGGCGGGCGTGGCGTGGCGCGCGGCCAGGGCGGCCAGCTCCGGCTCCACTGCCAGCCGCGCCGCCACCACGTCCGCCGGCCCGGCCCGCCGCGCGAGCTCCGCGATGTCGCCGATCGCCGCCAGCGGGCGCGGGCCCAGAAAGGTGCCCTTGCCGACGTGCCGCCACAGCTGGCCTTCCGCTTCCAGCACCGCCAGCGCCTTGCGCAGCGCGGGGCGGGAGGTGCCCAGCGCGGCGGCCATCTCGCGTTCCGGCGGCAGGCGGCCAGAGGCGGGCAGGGACAGGCCGGCGAGGTAGGCCTGCAGCAGGGCGGGAACGGGGACGTCGTCGGACAGGGGCGGCTCCGGGGTGGCTTGACGCTGCGTGGGGGCAGGCGTAACCAATCTGGCGAATTGGTCAAGTTCCAGGGAAAGGTTCCGCCATGGCCGACTATGTGATCCAGCCCGCGCCCGAAACCACCATCCCCGTGCGGGGCGAGGCCGGGGTGTTTCCCGTCCGCCGCATCTGGTGCGTCGGCCGCAACTACGCGGACCATGCCCGCGAGATGGGCCATGACCCGGACCGCGAGCCACCTTTCTTTTTTTCCAAGCCGGCCAATGCCGCCGTGCCCGGCGGCACGCTGCCCTTCCCCGGCGAGACCAAGGACTTCCACCATGAGGTGGAGCTGGTGGCGGCGCTGGCCAAGGGCGGCAAGGACATCCCGCAGGACCAGGCGCTGGACTGCGTCTACGGCTATGCCATCGGCCTCGACATGACGCGGCGCGACATCCAGGCCGAGGCCAAGAAGATGGGCCGGCCGTGGGAGCTATCGAAGGGCTTCGACCAGTCCTGCCCGATCAGCGAGATCGTGCCCGCCAGCGTCATCGGCCACCCGACGCAGGGCAAGATCGAGGTCACGGTGAACGGCCGCGTGCAGCAGACCGGCGACATGAACCAGATGATCTGGTCGTTGCCCGAGGCCATCGCCTATCTGTCACGCTACGTGGAACTGCTGCCGGGCGACCTGATCATGACCGGCACGCCCGCCGGCGTCAGCGCTGTGAAGCCTGGCGACGTGCTGCACGGCACCTGCGAGGGCGTGGGCGAGATCACCGTCACCTACGCCGGCTGATTCGCCACGGGGGCGCGGCGGGCCTATACCGCGCCCCAGCAAAGCATTCGGGGAAACGGGCCAGCCTTCAGCCCAGGGACCCCCATGACCGGCGCCATCACCGCACTCCTGCTCTGCCAGCTCACCGGCGAGGTGCTGGCGCGCCTGCTGCACCTGCCGGTGCCCGGCCCGGTGCTGGGCATGCTGCTGCTGTTCCTGATCCTGTTGGCACGCGGGCGGCTGGCGGCCGGCGGCGATCAGCCGCCCGAGGCCCTGGGCCGCGTGACCGATGCCCTGTTGTCGCATCTCGGCCTGCTGTTCGTACCGGCCGGCGTCGGCGTCATCGCGCTGCTGCACACCATGGCGGACAATGGCTGGGCGCTGCTGCTGGCCGCCGGCCTGGGCACGCCGCTGACCATGGCGCTGACCGGCCGGCTGGCGCAGGCCGTGCTGCGGCGCTGGGGATGAACGCCATGGCGCCGCCAGACATCGCCGCCATCTGGGTCTACCTGGCGCGGGAGCCGCTGGCGGCGCTGACCGTGACGCTGCTGGCGTGGCTGGTGGCGTTGCGGGTGCAGAAGCTGTGCCGCTTCCATCCGCTGGCCAACCCCATCCCGCTCGCGGTGGCCATCGTCGCCGCCGGGCTGCTGCTCGCGGGGGTGGACTACCGCACCTACTTCCAGGGCGCGCAGTTCGTGCACTTCCTGCTCGGCCCGGCCACCGTGGCGCTGGCGGTGCCTTTGTACCGCCAATGGCGCAGCCTGCGCAGCGTGCTGCTGCCGGCGGCGCTGTGCATCCTCGCCGGCGGCCTGCTGGCATCGGTGTTCGGCGTCGTGGTGGCCCTGGCGCTGGGCGCACCGCCGGACGTGGTGGCCTCGCTGGCGCCGCGCTCCGTCACCACGCCGGTCGCCATGGGCATCGCGGAGCGGCTGGGAGGGGTGCCGGCGCTGGCCGCCGTGGTGGTGCTGTGCTCGGGCATCGCGGGCGCCGTGCTGGGGCCGCTGGCCATGACCTGGGCCGGCGTGCGGGACTGGCGCGCGCGGGGGCTGGCCATCGGCACCACCGCGCACGGCATCGGCACGGCGCGCGCCATCGCGGTGCATCCCGTGGCCGGGGTGTTCAGCGGGCTGGCGATGGGCCTGAATGCCATCGCCACTTCCTTGTGGCTGCCGCTGCTGTGGCGGCTGCTGCGGGGCGGCGGGTGACAACCGCGCCGCCGCTGCCGCGTTGCCCCCCCCGAACCGGGTGCGTCGTGCGTGCCCCAGGCGCCGGGCCGCCGACCTGCTAGGAGCGACGAAAGCAGCCATGGACCATCTTCCGACGACACTGCCGCTGCTGCGGCCCGGCGAAACCTGCTGGCGCCTGGCCAGGGCCGACCGCGCCGCCGTGATCATCGACGCCGACGACTATTTCCGCGCCGCCCGTGCCGCCATGCTGGCGGCCGAGCACCGCATCATGCTGATCGGCTGGGACTTCGACGCGCGCATCCGCCTGAGCCGTGGCACGCCGGCGGACGACGCACCGGCCGAGCTCGGCGCCTTTATCCTGCATCTCGTCAAGCGCCGGCCATCGCTGGAGGTCTACTTGCTGCGCTGGGACCTGGGCGCCTTCAGCACGCTGTTCCGCGGCACCACCGTGTTCACACTGCTGCGCTGGATGAAGCACCCGCGCATCCACACCAAGCTGGACAGCGCCCACCCCACCGCGGCCTCGCACCACCAGAAGATCGTGGTGCTGGACGATTGCCTGGCCTTTTGCGGCGGCATCGACATGACGACCGACCGCTGGGACACCCGCCAGCACCGTGACGAGGAGCCGGACCGCATCCGCCCCAACGGCAAGCCGCACCCGCCCTGGCACGACGCCACCACGGCATTGCAGGGCGAGGCCGCGACGGCGCTGGGCGACCTGGCGCGGGAGCGCTGGCAGGCCGCCGGCGGCGGCGTGCTGGAGCCGGTGCGGAGCGCGACCACCTGCTGGCCAGAGCCGTTGGAGCCGCAGTTCCACGACATCGAGATCGGCATCGCGCGCTCGCGTCCCGACATGCCGGGCATTCCCGCGGCGCTGGAGGTGGAAGCGCTGTACCTGGAGCTGATCGCCCGGGCAAAGCGCTTCATCTACGCCGAAAGCCAGTACTTCGCGTCGCGCCGCATCGCGGAAGCCATGGCGCGGCGGCTGGCAGAGCCGGACGGGCCGGAGATCGTTCTGGTCAACCCCATCACCGCCCAGGGCTGGCTGGAGGTGGCGGCGATGGACACCGCCCGCGCCCGGCTGCACGGCGCGTTGCGGCGGGCCGACAAGCATGGCCGCTTCCGCCTCTACCACCCCTACACCGCCGGCGGCGCCGCGATCTACGTGCATGCCAAGATCATGATCGTCGATGACGAGGTGCTTCGCGTCGGTTCCTCCAACATGAACAACCGCTCGCTGCGGCTGGACACGGAATGCGACGTGGCGCTGGACGCCACCCGGAACCCCGGCACGGGCGACGAGATCCGCGCCATCCGGCTTGGCCTGCTGGCCGAGCACCTGGGCAGCACGCCCGAGGCGGTCGCGGAAGCGCAGCGGCGAACCGGCTCGCTGGTCGCGACGGTGGAAGCGCTGCGGGGCGACGGGCGGTCGCTGCGCCCCTACGAGGAGCCGGACCTCAACGCGGTAGAGGAATGGCTGGCCGACAACGAGGTGCTGGACCCGGAAGGGCCGGACGAGATGTTCGAGACAATGGCCAGGCGCGGACTGTTCCGCGGTGGCCGGCTGCGGAACCTGTTTCGCCGCAAGCCTTTCTGAGACTGATCGGACCCCCCACCATGGACCGCAGCGTGGCGCAGGGCGTCCTGCTTTCCTTTCTCGCATATTTCGCCTACGCGCTCAGCGACGCGGCCGTGAAGCTGCTGGAAGGCGGCATCCATCCCTTTCAGTCTGCGTTCTTCGGCGGCGTCTTCGGGCTGGCGGCCATTCCCTTCGTGCTGCGGCCGGGCGAGCGTCTGTTCCACGCCTTCGCCACCACCAACCGGAAGCTGTGGCTGCTGCGCGCGCTGATGGCGGTGACGGGAGCACTGGGCAGCATCACCGCCTTCACGCACCTGTCCATGGCCGAGGCCTTCTGCCTGCTGTTCCTGCTGCCCGCCTTTGTCACGCTGCTGTCGCTCGTGTTCCTCAAGGAAAGCATCGGCTGGCGGCGCTGGGCCGCCGTGGTGGTGGGCTTCGCCGGTGTGCTGGTCGTGCTGCGGCCGGGCTTCCGGGAACTCAACATCGGGCATCTCGGCGCGGTGGTCGGCGGTTTCTCGGGCGCCGTCACCATCGTGCTGATGCGCGCGCTGGGGGGGCGGGAGCGGCGCATCTCGCTTTACGGTGCCGGGCTGGCGGGGCTGATCGTCGTCGCCGGGGTGCTGATGCTGCCGGAGTTCCGCTGGCCGAATGCCGTGCAATGGCTTTGGCTGGCGGGCTACGGGCTGCTGGCGGCGGTGGCCAATGTGTTGATCATCGCGGCCTCCGCCAAGGCACCGGCCAGCCTGGTGGCGCCGCCGCAATACAGTCAGATGATCTGGGCGATCATCCTGGGCTACCTGGTGTTCCATGACCGGCTGGATTGGCCGATGGCGGTGGGCACGGCGCTGATCGTCGCGTCCGGCCTGCTGACGCTGCTACGCGAAAAGAAGCGCGTGCCGGTGGCCGCGGCGGCGCCCGCGATCCACCCGCAATAGGCGCCCCCCCGCCGCCTCAGAACTCCGACAGTAGCCGGCCGAGGTTCTGCACCTTGTCCTGGATGCCGTTGGCCCGCAGCGCGTGCCAGTAGGTGGCGGTGTTGATCGCCACCACCGGCTTGCCCAGCCACCATTCCGCCGCCGCCGCTTCCCGCACCGCCGACAGGTTGGTGCCCACCTGCACGATGGCGTCCACGTCGTCGCCATCCAGCTCACGCAGGGTGTCGCGCACCTGCTGCGGGGTGACTTCCGCGATGGCGGTCCAAGAGGTGCAGCGCAGGCAGGTTTCGCGCACCGTTTCGAAGCCCATGTCGCCGAAGTAGCGCTTCACCTCGGTGTTGATGGTCGGCCAGTAGGGGGAAAAGAAGGCGATCCGCCTGACGCCGCCATAGGCGCGCAGGGCCGCCGCGCAGGCATGGCTGCCGACGCTGATCTTGATGCCCGCCTCGCTTTCCACCTTGCTCACAAAGGCGTCCGCGCCCTTGGCGCCGTCGAAGAAGGTGACGGCGGACATGCCCATGACCAGGTAGTCCGGCTTGCTGGTCATCACGCTGCGCACCGCGTCCAGCACGTTGGAGGCGATCACCTCCGTGCCGGCGCGGGAGCTTTCGTCGCTCACCGCGTTGGCGTTGGGCGTGAAGATGCGCGAATAGTGGTTGGTCACGCCCACCGGCCGCATCAGGTCGAAATCCGGCTGGACGATGGTATTGGTCGACGGGCCGAGCACGCCGAACTTCGCGCGCCACCCCTGAACGTCGGGCATGATCGGGTTCCTTTGCTTGCGGTGCCGCTGGCCATGCCAACGAGTGCACGGCATGGTGGCGCATCACGTCGCCGGTGGGAAGCAGGGCCATGAGCATCGAAACCGAAGCCGCGCCAGCGGAAGTTGGCCTCAGCGCCGCGCGACTGGCGCGGGTGGATTCCTGGCGCGACGCGCTGGTGGACAGCGGCCGCCTGGCCGGGGCGACCACGCTGGTCATGCGCCGGGGCAGGGTGGCGCATCTCGGTTGTTCGGGCATGGCGGACATGGCGCGCGGCGTGCCGATGCGCGCGGACACCATCCACCGCATCTATTCCATGACCAAGCCGCTCACCAGCGTCGCCGCCATGATGCTGTACGAGGAAGGCCGCTTCCAGCTGGACGATCCCGTCACGCGCTTTCTGCCCGAATTCTCCGGCATGCGGGTCTTCGCCGGCGGCAGCCGCGGGAGCTTCGAAACGGTGCCGGCGGTGCGCAACATCACGGTGCGCGACCTGCTGACCCATACCGCCGGCCTGACCTACGGCATGATGCACGCCAACATGGTGGATGCCATGTACCGCGACCAGGATGTCGACTTCCAGACATCGGACCGCACGCTGGCCGAGGTGGTGGCCACCGCCGCCACCCTGCCGCTGCTGGCGCAGCCCGGGGCGGAATGGAACTATTCCATCGCGACCGACGTGCTGGGCCATCTGGTCGCCGTGCTGTCCGGCCAGGACTTCGGCGCCTTCATGGCGGAACGCATCCTGGCCCCGCTGGGCATGGCGGATACCGGCTTTCACGTGCCGCCCGAACGCCTGTCGCGGCTGGCCGCCAACTACCGCCGCGGCGGCGATGGCCGGCCGGCGCTGATCGACGACCCGCAGGACAGCAGCTTCGCCCGGCCCCGCCGCATCGCCTCGGGCGGCGGCGGGCTGCTGTCGACCGTGGGGGACTACGTCCGCTTCTGCCGTTTCCTGCTGAACCGTGGCGAGCTGGAAGGCACCCGCCTGCTGGGCCGCAAGACGGTGGAGCTGATGATGAGCAACCACCTGCGGGGCGACATGGCGGCGATGGGGCAGCCGCGGTTCTCCGAAAGCACCTTTGAGGGCATCGGCTTCGGGCTGGGCTTCTCGGTCATGCTGGACCCGGCGCGGGCGCAGATCATCGGCACGCCGGGGGAATGCGCCTGGGGCGGCGCAGCCTCCACCGCCTTCTGGGTGGACCCGGTGGAGGAGCTGGCGGTGATCCTGCTGACGCAG